>CAZLRS010000009.1:330-10685 GCA_964562085.1 uncultured Gammaproteobacteria bacterium
GAAATTCGCCCCACTGCCAGCTTTGCAACAAACCAAAATCAAGGGAATTGCTTTTTACAAACTCGTCCCATTTGATGCGCTGTGTATTATCAATAAAAGCAACTATCATTAATTTAAAATTTTCAAACCCCATGTTACGTCATCCCAGCGAAAGCTGGGATCCAGGATTTGCAAGAGTTAATTTCTCTTACCAAATTACCACTAAAAAAATATTATTTCCCTGATAGGTTAAATAGAAACGTATAATGTTTTGCCTTATTATATTATTCTGCCGAGTTAATCGCTAACACCCTGGATTCCAGCTTTCGCTGGAATGACGGATTGGGGGAGGGCAATTCCAGCTGGAGTTTACCCAATCCCCGCCTGCACGGGGATAAACTCCGGTGGGGCTAGGATGACGGAGAGGAGCGCGCCCCAAACCCCAAACATTTATACCACCAAACTAATCAGCTTTCCCGGCACGAAAATCACTTTCTGAATTTTTTGACCGGCTAGATATTTTTGCGCTTGCTCATCCGCCAACGCCAGCGCCTTCGCTTCAGCTTCGCTGATATCGGCCAGCGCGCTGATTTTCGCCCGCACCTTGCCGTTGATTTGCACCGCGATTTCCACGGTTTCCGTCTGAATTTTTGCCTCGTCAAATTCCGGCCACTTGGCCAAAGCAATACTTTTCTTCCGGCCGAGTCGCGACCATAATTCTTCCGCCAGATGAGGCGCGAACGGCGACAAAATAATCAAAAGTTTTTCCAAATTTTCTTTGCCCGCCGATTTGGCTTCAATAATTTTATTCACCAAAATCATCAGGGCCGAAACCGCGGTATTGAATTTCATTTCTTCAATATCTTCCCCGATTTTTTTAATCGTTTTGTTGAACAAAATTTCCACCGCCGGGTCAGCTTGACGCGCCGACAATTCCGGATTCTGATAAATGTCCCAAACCTTTTCCAAAAACCGCCTCGCGCCGACGACCCCTTTCGTATCCCACGGAATCGCCTGGTCAAACGGCCCCATGAACATTTCATAAAGCCGCAAAGTGTCGGCGCCGTATTGCGCCACTACTTCATCGGGGTTCACCACGTTGCCTTTTGACTTGGACATCTTTTCTCCGCCCTCGCCCAAAACCATGCCGTGCGAAGTGCGCTTGGCATACGGTTCCGCCGTCGGCGCGACGCCAAGGTCGTATAAAAATTTATGCCAGAATCGCGAATACAATAAATGCAAAGTCGTGTGTTCCATCCCGCCATTATACCAATCAACCGGCAGCCAATAAGCCAATTTTTTCTTATCCGCCAGCGCTTGGCCGTTATGCGGGTCAATGTAGCGCAAAAAATACCAAGACGAACCCGCCCACTGCGGCATCGTGTCGGTTTCGCGCTTTGCCGGCCCCCCGCATTTCGGACATTTCACATTAACCCAAGCGGTTAATTTCGCCAACGGCGACTGGCCGTCTTCGCCCGCCTGGAATTCTTCCACCTCCGGCAAAACCAACGGCAAATCTTTTTCCGCCAATGGCGCAAAACCGCATTTTTCGCATTCAACAATGGGAATCGGTTCTCCCCAATATCTTTGGCGCGAAAAAACCCAGTCGCGCAATTTATAATTCACCGCTTTTTCGCCCAGCCCTTTTTCTTCCAGCCATCGCGTCATTTTTTTAATCGCTTGATCAGGCGTTAAACCGTCCAAAAAATCGGAGTTAATCATTTCGCCGGTTTCAATTTCTGTGTATGCTTCTTTAGCGATGTCCCCGCCTTTGATTACTTCAATTATCGGCAATTTGAATTTTTTAGCAAATTCATAATCGCGAGTGTCATGCGCCGGCACGGCCATAATCGCGCCAGTGCCGTAAGACGCCAAAACATAATCGGAAACCCAGACCGGAATCTCTTGGCCGTTGGCCGGATTAATCGCCTTCACGCCTTTCAGTTCAACGCCGGTTTTTTCTTTGACCAATTCCGTTCGCTCCAAATCGGATTTTTTGGCGGTGGCGGTAATATATTTTTGCGCTTCGGAAAAATTTTCAATCCGGGCTTTTAATTTTTCCACGAGTTCGTGCTCGGGCGCGAGCACCATATATGTCGCGCCGAACAACGTGTCAGGCCGGGTGGTAAAAACAACAATTTTGGATTTTGAACTTTGAACTTTGAAATTAACTAGCGCGCCTTCGCTCCGGCCGATCCAATTCCGCTGTTGAATTTTTATTTTTTCTAAAAAATCCACGTCGTCCAAATCTTTGTCCAATCGGTCGGCGTATTCGGTAATTTTCAGCATCCATTGTTTTTTATTTTTCTTGACCACTTCTCCGCCGCAACGCTCGCATTTGCCGTCCACCACCTCCTCATTTGCCAAACCGACTTTGCAGACGGTACAAAAATTAATCGGCATCTCGGCTTTATACGCCAGCCCTTTTTTAAATAATTGCAAAAATATCCATTGCGTCCATTTATAATATTCCGGGTCGGTCGTATTGACTTCGCGCGACCAATCAAAAGAAAAGCCCATGGCTTTGAGCTGACGCCGAAAATTAGCGATATTTTTTTCGGTGGTGATTTTCGGATGGGTGCCGGTTTTGATGGCGTAATTTTCCGCCGGCAAGCCAAAGGCGTCAAAACCGATGGGATACAAAACATTTTCCCCCTGCAACCGCCTTTTTCTCGCCACAATGTCCATCGCCGTATTGCTTCGCAAATGACCGACATGCAAGCCCTCGCCCGACGGATACGGAAACTCAATTAAAAGATAGGACTTTGACTTTTTAACACCGTCTTCCGCCCGAAACAAATCCGCTTTCGCCCAATCGTCTTGATGCTTTTTTTCACCGTTATTTTTGAGAAAATCGCTGTAAGTCATAAATTAAAATCAAATTAGTGATGCTTTCAGCTTAACAAAAAATGGGATTTTTTTCAAATGAAATAAATAAAATCCCTCCCCTTACGAAGGGGAGGGGGATAAACTCCTCATCTCTACAAAATTATTTCAACATTTTTTTCAAATACTGGCCAGTGTAACTTTCCGCCACTTTCGCCACTTGCCGAGGCGTGCCTTCCGCCACAATCTCGCCGCCTTTATTTCCGCCTTCCGGCCCCAAATCAATAATCCAATCCGCGCTCTTAATCACATCCAAATTGTGTTCAACCACCAAAACCGAATTGCCGCGGTCAACCAGCCGGATTAGAACCTGCAATAATCTTTTAATGTCGTCAAAATGCAAACCGGTGGTCGGCTCGTCCAAAATGTAAAGCGTCTTGCCGGTCGGCCGGCGCGACAGTTCCGTTGCCAATTTCACCCGTTGCGCTTCACCGCCGGACAAAGTCGTCGCGCTTTGCCCCAATTTCAAATAACCCAAACCCACATCTTCCATGGTCGCCAGCTTATCGGCAATCTGCGCTTGGCCGCTGAAAAATTTTTTCGCTTCGGTGATGGATAAATTCAAAACATCGGCGATATTTTTTTCTTGATAATGAATTTCCAGCGCCTGGCTGTTATACCTTTTGCCGTGGCACTCTTCGCACTCAACATAAACATCGGGCAAAAATTGCATTTCAATTTTCACCATGCCATCGCCCCCGCAGGTCTCGCACCGGCCCCCGCCTTTAACATTGAAACTGAAATGCCCTTGCTTGAACCCGCGCAGTTTGCTTTCCGGCAACGAAGCGTATAGGTCGCGGATGTAAGTGAAGACGCCGGTGTAGGTTGCCGGGTTGGAACGCGGAGTCCGGCCTATCGGCGACTGGTCAATGTCAATCACTTTATCCAAATTGTCCAAACCCTTGATTTCCTTGTGTTTGCCCGGCAAATCCTTGGTGCGGTAAAACTTGTTCGCCAAGGCCTTGGCCAGAATTTTCGTCATCAACGTTGATTTGCCCGAACCGGAAACGCCGGTGATGCAAACCAATTTGCCCAGCGGAATTTTAACATTGATATTCTTCAAATTAAATTCGCTCGCGCCGATAATTTCAATCGCCTTGCCGTTGCCCGGATGATATTCAATAGCCGGTTCAATCTTTTTAACGCCGGCAAGATATTGGCCGGTGATTGATTTTTTATCTTTTTTGATTTTGTCAAAACTGCCGGCGAAAATCACCTGCCCGCCCAGTTCGCCCGCGCCCGGCCCGATGTCAATCAGATAATCGGACGCCGACATCATTTGCTCGTCGTGCTCCACCACCAAAACCGAATTGCCCTTGTCGCGCAATTTTTTCAACGTGTCAATCAGCTTGGCGTTATCGCGCGCGTGCAAGCCGATTGACGGCTCGTCCAAAATATAAATCACGTTTTCCAAACCCGAGCCGATTTGCGTCGCCAGCCGAATGCGCTGGGCTTCGCCGCCAGCCAAAGAATTAGCGCTCCGGCTTAAGGTCAAATAATTCAAACCGACGTTCTGCAAAAAACTCAGCTTCCTCAAAACTTCGCGGATTAACTGGCCGGCAATTTTCCCTTCTTTGGCGATTTTCCATTTCTTATTCAACCGAACAAAAAAATCAACGGCCGCGTCAATGTCCAAAGCGGTCAAATCGGCGATGGAAAAATTATCAATTTTCACCGCCAAACTTTCCGGCTTTAACCGCCGGCCCCGGCATTCCGGACATGTGGCAATCCGCATATAGTCCTCCAAAGTTTTTTGCAAATATTCGGATTTGGTTTCATTGTATTTATCGTTAATAAATTTAATCAACCCGCCGAATTTTATTTTTTCGCCGTCAATCGGATATTCTTCATCACCGGTGCCGTTGAAAAGCAAACCAACGGCTTCCGCCGGCAAATCTTTCACCGGCGCGTTCAAATTGATTTCATGCTTCTGCGCCACCGCTTGTAAAATTTTAAAATTGGACGATTGGGAAGCGAAATTCCTCGCCCACGGTTTGATCGCGCCCTCGGCCAAAGTGAGGCGCTGATTCGGAATAATCAAATCCCTGTCCGGCACCAGGCGGATGCCCAGGCCCCGGCACGCCGAACAGGCGCCGAACGGCGAGTTGAAAGAAAAACTGCGCGGTTCAATTTCTTGCAAGCTGATGCCGCAATGATGGCAAACGTAATATAAATTGAAATTAATGTCGCGGTCGCTTTCCGGCAGATAAACATTCATAAAACCATTGCCCAAATCCAGCGCCAAATTAATGGCGCGCTGCAAGCGCTGATAAGCGACATCGTTTTTATCCGATTTTTTCAAGTCGGCAGTGAGATTGATTTTGTCAACCATGACCTCAATGATGTGCGTCAAATTTTTATCCAAATTCAACGCTTTGGCTTCATTGATTTCGTAAAAACTGCCGTCAATCCTCAAAATTTCATAGTTAGCGCGATTGATTGCTTCAATCTGCTTAAGATGCGCGCCTTTTTTGTTAAAAATCACCGGCGCCAAAATTTTAATCTGGATGTTGGCCGGCAATTTTAAAATCTGTTCCAAAATTTGGCTCGGGGTTTGCTTCGCCACTTCCCGTCCGCAAAGATGGCAATGCGCCGTGCCGGTCTTGGCGTAAAGCAAGCGCAAGTAATCGTAAATTTCCGTCACCGTGCCGACCGTGGAACGCGGATTGACCGAGGAAGATTTTTGGTCAATGGCGATAGTCGGCGACAACCCCTCAATGCTGTCCACATCCGGCTTATCCATCAAATCCAAAAACTGTTTGGCGTAAGCGGACAAGCTTTCAGCGTAGCGCCTTTGGCCTTCGGCGTAAATCGTGTCAAAAGCGAGGGACGATTTGCCCGAACCGGACAAGCCGGTGATCACCACAAGTTTGTCTTTCGGAATCTCCAAACTGATGTTTTTCAAATTGTTGACGCGGGCGCCTCGGACGATGATTTGTTTGGACATGGGGATAAATTAAATTCGCCATTCATTATACAAAATAATGTCAAGGATGGCAAGGGGGGACAAAAAAAGCTCCGTTAAAGTTTAAACTTTAACGGAGCTTGCTTAATCTTACACCGGCAGGAGCAAATGCTTTTTGACGCCTTCGCGCCAGATAAAGCCATTGCTCTTTACAATGGCTTCTTCGGTGAGATCCATCACCTCTCCTGGCTTTAAAATTGTCGCCGGCACATTTGGAGAGCTTAATGTGCCGTTATATACCGCAGTTCTATATTCCGGCAGATACCACGGTATAGCTTTCCCGGATGGAAAGATATGGACATAACCGGCTTGGCTTAATCTTTCCCTCTGGTCAATCCTCTGCCTTGACAATTTTGCCTCGGCTCGACGCAGTTCGGCTGCCACCAAGCTCATGTCAATTTGGCACTTTGCGCCATTGGCAAGAATCGTTCCGCCGTGAATCTGACAATGGCCATCGCCTGGCCATTGGATGCAGACATGATAGCCGGCTTTACGGCTGGCGGCTGCAACTTTAGCCGATTTGGTTTTGACTAGAACAATTCTAATCGACCCCAAGTATTTCCTCTCCACCGTTGAATTCCAACGGTCTTCTTCGGCGGTGGCAATCGCTTTTTGAGCCGACTCCCACTGCCGGTCAATTTTCTTAATCGCCTGATGAAGAAGTTTTTGAAACCACTCCATCCGGCGGACATCATAACGCTCGACACCCCGGACCAATTGATCCGGGTCAAAAATTTTTGCCACGCCACCGTATTTGCAATTGGCAAAAATCCCGGAGAACGCTAACACCAGCCAGTTAAAAACGATTTGCGGTTCGTCCGCGTAAATCGCGTTCAAACCGCTCGCCAATTCCCGCAAATTGTATTTATGGCGGGAGATGCGACGGCCGTCAATGTCATTTTGCCGGATGACCGCGTAAATTTTACGCAACCATGGCCGGTACCAAAGGAAGTCATAATTTCCTCGGACCACATCCAGCGAACATAATTCGCAAAGAGATTGATTCGCCGGATGGCCATGCTGGTCCCAACTGTTGGCGTTATTACCGCCAACATTAAAATAAACCACCCCGGGCTCATCTTTTCCGATTTGGCTGGCAGTGGAAATAAATTCCCACTTTAGCTGGCCGGCGGTTATACCAAGATGGCGCCTAAATTTTTCTATTCCCGTCAGCGCCCCAAAGAAGCCAGTTTCCAGATTGGGAAATCTGGTAATGATTTTTCGGATTTTCGGACTTTCCACTTTTACTTTCATGATACAGCCTCCTTTTCACCATTCCCGCCGAAGCGAGATTGCCACCTAATTTGCCATTTTCCTTATTTTTTCCTGTTTTTCAAAGATCAATTTGTCGATCATTTTCACTATTTTAGTGAATTTATAATTATAGCACATCTGCCAAATTTTGTCAAATCGCCTCTCCCCCAATGACAAAACAAAAAAGACAGGGCCATCCCGTCTCTATGAACTTTTAACTACCCCATCAATCCATACTTCTCAATATTTTCATCAGCTAATTTTTGAACCAAGGCGATTTTTGCCTGGCCTTTTTCATCTTTAAATAAATGCTTGAATCTTTTTTGCAACTTTAAAAATTCTTCCACCGGAATTTTTTTGGTAATTTTCATTTTATTCGCCAGCTGGCCGTTAACATATTCCACAATCGGATAAAATCCGCTCTGCACCGCCAGCTTGGCAACTTGAATCGTCTGGCTCGGCTCAATGCCCCAACCGGGAACGCAAGGCGTGTAAATCTGCAAATACTTCGGACCTTTGACGGCCAACGCTTTTTTCACTTTCGCCGTAATGTCCAGCGGATAACCGGTGGTGGCAGTCGCCACATATGGCAAGCCGTGCGCCAAAGCGATCGCCACCATGTCTTTTTTCCGCTGGCCGGAGCCGAGCGATTGCCGGCCCGGAGGCGTGGTAGTCGTGTTGGCGCCGATGGGAGTCGCTCCGCTTGATTGATAACCGGTATTTTGATACGCCTCATTGTCGTAGCAAATATAAAGAATATTCTCTCCCCTTTCCCACATGCCGGAGATATTGCCGAGGCCGATGTCAAATGTCGCGCCGTCCCCGCCGATGGCAATCACATTAATCTTATCCGCTTGGCCTTGATGTTTTAACGCCGCCAAAATTCCGGACGCCACCGAGGACGCGTTTTCAAACAAAGAATGAATCCACGGAATTTTAAAAGCGGTCATCGGATATTGCGTGGTCGTCACTTCCAAACAGCCGGTGGCGTTCGCCACGATGGTATTTTTTCCCGCCGCGTCCAGCGCCAATCGCGCCGCGATGATCATCCCGCAACCGGCGCAAGCGGAATGGCCGGGATTTAGGAGGTGAGATAGAGGGGATTTATATAATTTCATAGATTTCTAATGATTTAATTGCTAATTCGCTAACGGCAGAATAATTTTAAAATTTAATAATTTTCAATGTCAAAAACAATTTTAAAATTTTAGAATTTAAGAATTGTTTGAAAATTTTTAAATTGAAAATTAATTGCTCTTATTTTCCCACAAACTTCGTCTTGCCGTTATCTTGGCCCGCAGTTTCACAAATTCTAATAATCATTTCCTTCGTAATATCCCTTCCGCCGAGACCCATTACGTAACTTGTTACGTAGCTTGCTACGTAACAAGCGGATTTCCGACCGGCCAGCGCCCGTTTGATTTCTGTCGCCAAAATGCCTTCGGTGCCAAGCGAGATTGACTTGTCAATCACGGCAATATTTTTCGCCCGACCTAAAATTTTAATAATTTCTTCATCCGGAAACGGCCGGAAAGAAACAATCTTCAGAATCCCAACTTTGCTTTCTTGCTTATTGATATCGTCCACCGCCTCTTTAATCGTCCCGGCTACCGAGCCCATCGCCACTAAAATCGTCTCGGCGTTTTTGGCGCCGTAATATTCCACCGCGTTCAAATCCCGGCCGAAAACTTTTTTAAAATTTTTCATTTCCGCGTCAATGGTTTTTTTGGACGCGACAACATCGTCGTGCAGTTCCTGCCTGATTTCAAAATAATGCGCCGGCGTCGCGAACGCGCCCAGCGTCAAAGGATTATTCACGTCCAAAAATTCTTTCGGCCGGTAAGCGGGCAGAAATTTTTTAATTTTCTGGCTGTCTTCAATCACCGCCGGCTCAACCACGTGCGTCAAAACAAAGCCGTCCAAATTCACCATCACCGGCAACAGCAACGCCTCGCTGATTTTATACGCCAAAATATGAAGGTCGCACGCTTCCTGCACGGTCTCGGCGAAAAGCATCAGCCAGCCGGCATCGCGGACGGTGAGCGCGTCCTGCTGGTCGTTCCAGATATTAATGGGCGCGGAAACCGCGCGATTGGCGCAGGTTAAAACCAGCGGCAAGCGCATGCCGGCGATATTGAAAATCACTTCCGCCATCAGCAAAAGCCCTTGCGACGAAGTGGCGGTATAGGCGCGGACGCCGGCGGCGGACGCACCCAAAACGATGGAAGCGGCGGCAAATTCGCTTTCGGCTAAAACGTATTCAAAATCCGCTTGACCGTCAGCTTTAATTTTGGCCAATTCTTCCACGATGTGCGTCTGTGGCGTAATCGGATAAGCCGATACCACGCCGACGCCGATATTTTTAATTGTCTCGGCAATCGCCCGACTGCCTTCAATTATTTTTTGCATTTGCTTAAATTATTGTTTTTTCTTTTTTGGCTTGATTCAAAAGTTTATTTAAATCTCTTCGCGGTATCATAGGAGAAAATTGCCCCCACGTCCACTTTCCTTTCATTAAACCATTCTTCCCAACAATATAATAACAAAAACGATATTCCTCACTTCCAATCTTATAATTTTGATGTGTAATTTTACCCTCTACCGCAATTAATTTTAGACGTTCCACCGTAAGGTATTTCTCTTTTAAATTATATTGAGCAACAAAAGTGATGGCTTGCCGTCTAAAAATATAAAAACCTTTCCTGCCAATATCTTTCATCGTGATGTCTTTATCTTTTTGCCTCTCAAGAAATTTTTTAAATGTTTCTTTCATATTTAAACAATTATTCTTAGTGTGTCATCCCCGCGAAGGCGGGGATCCAGGTTTAATAAAAGTAACTGCTGTTTCACCTGAACCTCAAATTAAACTCGGGATAATTAATAAAAAATATTACAAATAATCATACAAATCAAGCCAGTCAGGATTTTCTTTTTCTATTAAATTTAGTTTCCACCGCCTGTTCCATTTCTTGATCTGCTTTTCTCTTTGAATGGCATAACCGATTTCTTGGAAAAATTCATAATAAACTAATTTATCTACATTGTACTTTTCCGTGAACCCTTTTATTGTTTTATTCTTATGCTCCCAAACTCGGCGGGATATATTGTTGGTAACTCCGACATATAATGTGCCGTTTCTGGCGCTGGCTAAAATATAAACATAATAAGATTTTGCCATTTCCCTCCAATTGGTTAATTTTTATTGTCTGGATTCCCGCTTTCGCGGGAATGACACGGGGCCATGATCCCTCCCCAACCATCCCCTTATAAA
>CAZLRS010000010.1:0-10494 GCA_964562085.1 uncultured Gammaproteobacteria bacterium
CTCTTCCTATTCCAAAATCGTTCCGCGCAAAAGAAGCGGGGTCTGCAATAAGCACCAAAGAAAACTGGCGCAAGCGATCAAACGCGCCCGGATCATGGCCTTGTTGCCTTTTGTCACTAAATAAATCCCACACCTGCCTGCGAGGTATCCCGGGAAGGCGGGCGGATAAATTCAATCCTATGCTTAGTATTTCCGAACTGAAAAAAATCGGCACGCTTTGCCAAATCAATAATGAACCGTATGAGGTTATTTCCAGCCAGCATGTCCAAATGGGCCGAGGCGGCGCCATCTTGCGCTTGAAACTGAAAAACTTGATCACCGGCAATATGCTGGAAAAAACCACGAAGGGCTCGGAAACTCTGCCCGAAGCGGCCATTACCCGGACCAAAGCCAGTTTTTTGTATTCGGACGGCGCCGGTTTTCATTTTATGAACAACGAAACCTGCGAGCAATTTAATTTAACCGCCGAACGGGTCAATAATCCTAAGATGGTTAAAGAAGGCATGGAAGTAACAATTATCAGTTTTGACGACCGGCCGATCGCCATTCAATTGCCGATCAAAGCCGAATTCAAAGTCGTTTCCGCGCCTGAAGGCGTGCGAGGCAACAGCGCCCAAGGCCGGGTGACGAAAACCGCTGAACTGGAAACCGGCCTGGAAGTCCAAGTGCCGTTATTTGTGAAAGAAGGCGACATCATCCGCGTCAATACGGAAAATGGAGAATACGTGGAACGGGCATAATCAAAATATTGGATATTGGATATTAAAAAGACCCCCGCATTGCGGGGGTCTTTTTTAAATACTTTACTGATTGGCCTTCTCGCCCTTTTTCACCTCGTCCCAAATCCGCTGTTTGATAGTTTTAATCAAGCGCGGATTGGCGCGCAAATACGCCTTGGCGGTTTCCCGGCCGACGCCTAATTTTTCTTCGCCGAAAGCATAGGAATTGCCCGACTTAGCGATGATGCCTTTTTCCGTGCCGATATCCACCAAATCGCCGGCAATGGAAATACCCTCATTATACATAATGTCAAATTCGCAGGTCTGGAACGGCGGCGCCACTTTATTTTTGACAATTTTCACTTTCACCCGATTGCCGATATGCTTCTCACCCTGCTTGATTTGCGCCGCGCGCCGAACTTCAATCCGAACGGAAGAATAAAATTTCAACGCCGTGCCGCCGGTGGTGGTTTCCGGATTGCCGAAAAATACGCCTATCTTCATTCGGATTTGATTGATAAAAACCAAAACGGTTTTACTTTTAGAAATCGCGCCGGTAAGCTTTCTTAACGCCTGGCTCATCAATCGCGCCTGCAGACCCATGTGCGAATCGCCCATGTCGCCTTCAATTTCCGCTTTCGGCACCAAAGCCGCCACCGAATCAACCACTACCACATCAACGGCGTTTGAACGCACCAATGTTTCCACGATTTCCAGCGCCTGCTCGCCGGTGTCCGGCTGAGAAATTAAAAGTTCATTAATATTAACCCCGATTTTTTTGGCATAATCCGGGTCCAGCGCGTGTTCGGCGTCAACGAACGCGGCAACGCCCCCCATTTTTTGCACCTCGGCGACAATATGCTGGGCGAGCGTGGTTTTGCCTGAGGCCTCCGGACCGAAAATTTCCACGATTCTGCCTCGAGGCACGCCACCGATGCCTAAAGCGATATCCAAAGACAAACAGCCGGTGGGAACCGCGTCAATCTGCATGATTTTTGATTCGCCGAATTTCATAATTGAACCCTCGCCGAATCGCTCTTTAATTTGATTAATAGCCGATTCCACCGCCTGGTCCTTGCCTGCCTGTCCTCCATTTTCCTCCATTTCCTTTGGGTTTTTGGGCATAAAAGTCTAAAGTTAAAAATTAAAAATCAACTAAAAGCTTATTCCTCCTTGCGCAACACCCTGATTTCTATCACCCGGGCGTGGCTATACCTTTTCTTCGCTATTATTTTAATCAAATTCAGACCGGTTTGCAAATCGGCAATGGTCTTAAAATTTCCGTCATTGTCAATAAACACCGCCTGGTTGTTAATCGCCACGGTGGACTCTTTTTCCGTCAGGCCGATAATCTCAATCTGGCGACTGGCGGTGATTAAACCGTCTTTGGGTTGGATAATCTGCAAATCCGGCGGCACAAAAATCGCTTCAATTTTTAAAGCCAAAAAAACCGCCACCGCGATAATCGCCAGCCAAACCGATATTCGTTTGATTAATTTCGGCCAAGAAAAAAAATACCTCCGATTTACCCCGCGTTTTTTTTCCGACTCTGCCGCCAGTAAATTTTTGGCCAAGCGCCAACAGTCGGCGCAATCAAGATGCAGATAGCGACAATAGGCCTCCAAAAATCTTTTGGCGTAAGCATGACTGGGCAAAGCGGAAAAATCATTTTCTTCCAGCGCTTCCAAATATTTGAAAGCGATATTCAAATCTTTCGCCACCCGGTTCAAACTGATATTTGACTCCAAACGCGCCTCTTTTAAAATCTCACCCAAATTCTCGCCTTTAATTATTTTTTTGGATTGAAACATGACAAATAGTTATAAAGTTTATAAAGTTAATAAAGTTTATAAAGTTAGAAAAATTTTTAATTTACTTTATGAACTTTATAACTTTACTAACTTTATGAACTAAATTATGTCCACTCATCTTCATCAAATGTTTTTTTACTTTTAACCGCCGGGGTTTCTTCAACGGCTTCAATTTCTTCAACTTCTCCCTCCTTCTCCTTTTCGACTTCCTCCGCTTCAACAACTTCCTCCGCTTTCATCGCCTCTTCCCATTCCTCTTGCGCGTCCGACTCTTCCTCTTCTTCGGCCGTTTCTTCATCATTTTTTTCATTTAGCACCACCCCGCCGGCCACGCCGTCTTCTTCGCCGCTAAACGGCCTCAATTCTCCAGCCAAGTCGTGTTCGCGCGCGGCGAACTCAACCGCGGAAACACCGCCCAATTTATCCAAAAAAACTTCCCGCGGTTTGGCGCCGTCCGACGGCCCGATAATGCCCTGCTGTTCCAATAAATCCAAAATTCTCGCCGCCCGCGCGTAACCGATGCTTAAACGCCGTTGCAATAAAGACGCCGAGGCCTTGCCCGCCTGCCCGATGATTTCCTTGGCTTCGCTTAAAAGCGAATCGCCGTCATCCGAAAATCCGCCCGACGCGAAAGAACCGACCGACTGCCTCTCTACAACATCGGCGACATAATCCGCCTCGCCTTGATTTTTAATATAGTCAACGACATTTTTAATTTCAATGTCGGAAAGATAAACGCCCTGCAAACGTTTGGACTTGGCGATGTCCGGCCCCAAATAAAGCATATCCCCGCGACCGATCAATTTTTCCGCGCCAGAAGTATCCAAAATCGTACGCGAATCAATGGAAGATGCCACGGCAAAAGCGACGCGCGCCGGAATGTTGGCTTTGATTAAGCCGGTAATCACTTCCACTGACGGTCGTTGCGTCGCTAAAATCAAATGGATGCCGACAGCGCGCGACATCTGCGCCAAGCGCACGATTCCGCCTTCCACCTCCGCCGGCGCCGCGCTCATCAAATCCGCCAATTCGTCAATGATTAAAACTAAATAAGGAATTTTATCAGCCGCGTCATGATTATACGCCTCAATATTCCGCTTGTGCGCCTTGGCTAAAACCTCAAACCGCCGTTCCATTTCCACCACCGTCCACTTCAAGGCGTTGATGGTTTTTTTCACGTCAGTAATCACCGGCGTTAAAAGATAAGGAATGCCGTCATAAATCGGCAATTCCACGCGCTTCGGGTCAACCAAAATAAATTTCAATTCATCGGGGTTATTCTGATAAAGCAAGCTCACAATAATGGCGTTAATGCAAACCGATTTGCCCGAGCCGGTGGCGCCGGCGATTAAAAGATGGGGCATCCGCGCCAAATCGGCAAGATAAGGCCGGCCGCTCACATCCAAACCCATAGCGATAAAAATATTGTCTTTACGCTCCTTGAATTCCTTGCTAATCAGCATTTCACTCATCGTCACTTTCGCCGCCAGTTTGTTCGGAATTTCCACGCCGACCAATGATCGGCCGGGAATCGGCGCTTCAATCCGAATGGGATGCGCCGCCAGCGCCAGCGCCAGGTCGCTGTTCAAATTGATGATTTTGGAAAGCTTAACGCCGTCCGCCGGGCGCAAGGTGTATTGAGTGACGGTCGGACCGACATTCACTTCGCCCATTTCCACCTCCATGCCAAAATTCGCCAAGGTCTTTTTAATTATTTCCTGATTGGCCTTGATATCGCCCGAGGTCGGCTTGCCCGATCGGCCAACCAATAAACTTAAAGGCAATTCGATTTTTTTGCCGAATTTTTTCGGCTTGGCGATGGCGGACATTTCCGCGTCGTCCGAACTGCCCGCGCCAACCATTTTCTTTTCAAATTGCACTTCCTCTTTTTCTTCAGCCGTGTCGTCAACTTCAATCGCGGCCTTAGCGTCGGTTTCGGTCGCTATTTCTTCTTCATATCCTTCCGGTTCACCTTTTCCCGATTGATTGTAGGTCTGATATTTGAAAAGCAAATAAAGCTCCTTGATTTGCCGGCCCAAAAATTTGAACAATTTTATCGGCCACATCAAGCCGTAAAGCGAGGTTTCAAAAGCCAAAAGCAACCCGATTAAAAATACGGCCAGACAGACAACTAAAGCGCCCCAAAAACTCATTAATTTCAGTAAAACATAAGACAAAATAACACCGACATAACCGCCGCCCAAACCGGCTTTGGCGATCGGCAGGGACTCGTCCAAGGTAAAACGCAAATGCCATAAAGCGGTGAGACCGAGGATTAAAAAAACAACGCCGATATAATTGACCGCCCGGACGCGATATTTGCCTTCGCGCAAAAGAAAGTAGCCAAGCAAAACGGCGCCGATCGGAAACATCCATTTCAAACCGCCAAATAACCAAGCTAGAATTTTTACCACCGCTTGGCCGAACTCGCCGGACAAAGCAAAAAGGCCAAGGACGCTTAACGCGGCCAAAACGAACAAAAGAATGATAAATATCCCTTTTTTAGTTTCCTCGCTGATATTCCAGCGCGAGCCGAAAGATTTTTCCCAATCAAAATCGTCAATTTTGAAACGGCTTTTCCGGCGCCGTCCGCCAAGGCCTAAAAATTTTTTTCTGCGTTTGTAGGGCATGGAAAATAATTTTTAATTTTGTAATTTTCAATTTTTAAACCCCCACTTCCCGTCATCCCAGCGAAAGCTGGGATCCAGGATTTGCAAGAGTTAAATTCTAATACCAAATTATCACTAAATAAATATTGCGTCTCCGATAGGTTAAATATAAACGTATAATGTCTTGCCTCCTTATATTATTCTGCCAACTTAATCGTTAGCACCCTGGATCCCAGCTTTCCCTCCTTCGCATAAAGCTTCGGCAGGGCGCGGCGCTGGGATGACGTAAGGAGAAAATACCGAGTTTTCAGTTACAGAAACATTTTATATTTTAAGTCGCAGGTGTCGGCGCTGGTTCCGAAGCCGGTTCAGACGCGGGAGCCGGCTCGCTCGGCGCCGGCGATTCCGCCGGAATTTCCGGCTCCGGTTCAATCGCCGGTTCAATCGCCAGAACGGACTCACTCGGCACAATCGGTTCAACCGGCGCGGACGGAATTTCCGCTACTGGCGCTGGTTCAGCAGCCGGAGCCGGTTCGGTTATTGGCGCTGGCGCCGGCTCGGCTGTCGGGACTTGAACGGCATAAAAACAAGTATTGTCATTTTGCGTCGCTAAATTATTATAATTCAACGCCGCCGCATCCGTACAGCCCGATACAACCGTTTCCTGCGCGCCGGCCACTTCGCCCTCTTCCAAAACCGGCATGGCCACCCAGTCAAATTCCAAATCCATGGCAAGTGTCGGACTAAGATTGATTCTGAATCCGGTCGTCGCTTTATCGGAAATCCAATATTCGTTGCCGTTCAGCTGATTTTGGGGCGTTACCACCACCTTCGGCGCCACTCGGTATTCTTCGCCAAAAACCACGTGGGTTGATGTGGCATTGGCCAAAATCTTAACCGTGCCCGCCTGGTCGCTGGCAACATATAATTTGCCTTGCACCTCCACGTCTTTTTTAAATACCACCTTGGCCTCAAAACCCGCTTCGCCGTAAACTGTAATTGTACCATAAAATGTGGCGGCTTGCTGGACGGCCAAAGCGTCAAAATTATTCACCAAACTTTGGCTTGTTTCCGGCGTGCTGGTGGCAATCAAACTGTCAATCTGCTGTTGTTGCATCTTTAAAATCTCAATAATATAAAACGGCAATTTCCCGATCTGCCAACCCGTAACACCATTATTCTCTTGGTATAATTCCGGCATCACTTCCTTAACTTCTTCGGCAATATAACCGAAATCGGCTTGACTGTTGTTTTTCCAAACAAATGATTTTGGTTGCAACTGTAATAATCGCATTGGGTCTAAATTTATCGCCTGGATGCTGTCTTTGTATTCTTGGGATGACGGATTGACATTGGTCAGAATGCCGTTATTGGAATACACCGGGCCATTAACATTTAAATTATCGTTGCCGATAGTGCCGCCGACATGAATACCGCCTTGAGTGGAATACCCGAGAGTAGATGAAGCATACCCGCCGATAATCACATTATTCTGAACATTCAAGCTGCCGGTGGTGAAATTCGCTCCGGTCGGCGCCGTGCCGATGGAAATATAACTGGTGGTGGTGGCGCTGCCATCGGCATTGATGGTAAATTTATCGCCGTTGCCGACGGTGAATAATTCGGCCGGCGTAGAATCGCCTATGCCGACATTGCCGGAATTCAAAATGATAATCCGGTTGCTTGAGACCGAGATTTCATCGTTGGCGCTGCCTGAAGCATAAGTTCTAAAATACCAATTGCCATCAGAGAACAACAACGAACCGGCCGTGCCATCGCGGGCATACGTTGAATTATTAATTAAATTTACCGTCATCCCGGCAAAAATCGTGCCGGAATCCACGTAAGCGCCAATAAAATCAGCGACATGAGTGCCGACAGAAATAGTGCCGCGATTGCCATTATCTTGCCGAACATCCAATTCAATGCCGGCGTTCGGCGTCCCGCCGACGGAAACATGGCCGGTATGGTCAATGACAAATATATTTTGGTTGGTGGTGGTTGCAACCTGCAATAAATTATCCGTGGCGTTATCGCTGTTGACAACCAATTTATACGCCGGAGTAGTTGTGCCGATGCCCACCGCTCCGCCATTAACAATTCTCATTCGCTCGGTGGCAGCCGTTTCAAACCTTATTGTCTGGCCTTGCAGAATCGCCCGACCGTTATCATCGCCAAAGGTCTGAATGCCTTTTTCATTTTCATCAGAACCGTCTTGCGACGACCAAACTAAAATTTCCGTATCGCCGGCTGATGTTGACACCTTGCCGGTAACCCACTCCGGCGTGCCGTTAAAAGTCGCGTTTCTGCCATTACCCGAATAGTCCGCCATGCTTGTTCCTGAACCTTCGTCCATATGAACGCCAAGCTCTAAATTAGCAGTTTCAGTTTGATAAGTTCCGTTTTCGCTGTTATAATCAGCCGTTACCCAGGTTTGATCTTTGGTTGTGCTGTAAATTTGCAAATCATCCCAATTATAATAATCACCGTATCCTTCACCAAGGAATGTTCCTAAATTCCACGGGTCTGAACTTGACCGCATTGGAAGGGATATGTCTCCACCGGTGGTTCCTGACCCTATTAAATCGCCATCAAAATAAAAATAAAATTTATCATTTTGAGCGTACACAAAAACAATTCTATGCCAAGCTGGAGCAGTAATTGAGAAAACCGGCGAATTATAAAAAACAACGCCGCCATCGCTATCTCTGTGTCCGAATTCAATATTATTACTCGCTTTTGATTGCATATAAAAGTCATAATTGTCTCCTGATTTGCTAATAATTCTTTTATACTCGCCAACGCTCTTAATATAAGTCCAAATGGCAACAGTATAGCTTCCAGGCAAGTCAAAAGCCGGAAAAGTCACGTAATCGCTTAATGCTGTCGGACAGCTAATGCCGGAACCGACACCGCCCGGCCGATACGCCATGTTATACATGTCCACTCTCCCATTAGTATCGCTTCTTAATAATCTCGCGTAATTGCTATCCCCGGTAGTCCTCAACTTAAATTCCGGAGTAGATTGAGAAACCGTAAAGTTGCCGGTGGAAGTCGCTTCGCCGGCGAGATAAGTATCACCGCCAACCCAGAGTTTGCCAAAGTCATTGGTCGGATTGGTGGAACCGAGAACTGTCCGGCCGGTGGTCGTCGCGTTGCCGTCAATTGTAAAGTTGCCGCCAATATGGCCATCGCCTTGCGTGAATAATCCGCCCGTAGTGGAAGCAAAGCCACTAATATAAGCATTATTGCTTACGCTTAAATCACCGGTCGCATAACCCAAATTGGTTAAGCCGGTAAAACTGCCAACCATTAACCGTCTGGTCGTAGTGGCATTGCCATCTATATAAGTATCGCCCACAAAATAACCGGCATAGCCGCCACCCCCAACAACTCCGGCAGTTTCACCATAAACAGCGCGACCGCCGTTGGTATTGGTATTAAAGCCATAAATACCAGATCCTCCGGCGCCAGTATTATAACCTTCAACCGCAATAACAGTTGATTCAATATACAAAGCACCGCCACCATAAGTGGAATAACCTCGTAATACTGGGATGTCTGAGGTGGCAATATCAATCTGCGCCGTCGGATTGGCTTTGTTAACGCCGATTCTGCCACCGGTGATAATATTGCCCTGCGTAAATAATCCGCCGGTGGTGGAAGCGTATCCGCCGACATAAAGCGTGCCGGTTGTCGTCGCCGAGCCCTGATTATATAAATTTCCGGATAAATAAGAATTACCCAAAACAGTAAGCGCATAACCAGGCGTCGGAGTTGAGGTGGCCACGGATAATTGCGTTCCGGCGTAGAAACGGTCGGAAGTTGTGGCCGAACCGCCTGAATAAATATTGCCTTGAGTATATAATCCCGTGGTAGACGAAGCATAGCCGCCGACATAAAGCGTGCCGGTGGTGGTGACGCTGTTCAAGCTCATGCCCGCGCTCGCGTCCAACGCCAATAACTGATTCGCCGTCGCGGTGGATGTCGCGTGCAAGCCGTCAACCATGTCCGCGGTGAAAGCGTACGGCGCGGAGGTGAGCCGTTTTCTCGGCGCGAAAGTTTCTTCAAACGAACCATTGCCGTCCGCGTCCATTTGTACTTCCAAATATAAAGCGTCTTGATTGAAATCCAAACTCATCGCCGTGGACGTGCCGAGCGCGACGGAAAAAACGCCGTGCGCCACCGTCACCGCGCCGGCGGTGGATGTCGCGGTCCACGCCTCTTCCCACAAAGCGGTCCCGCCGGACGCCGCGCTGAAAATCGCGAAATGAAAATTATAACTGCCCGAACTCAAGGCCACGCCATTGCTATCGGCGATCTTGCCTTGATAATTCAACTGCTTGTTGATGCCATCGGCGGCTTGGGCGGAAAAAACAAAATAACTATTCCCGTTCAGACCGAAAGCCACCCAAGCCGCGATTACGCTTATGGACACGACAAGCAATAATAATAAACCCACGATTATTTTAAACATGGATAATCGGTGATGCGGAGTAAATTTTTGAATCGTTAAAAATTCCATATTATTTTTTCTTGCGCACTTGCCTGGAATAAACAAACCTGATTAGATCACGCTCAAAAATTCGGTACGTCCTGCGACCGACTTGGCAGACCGGCAAGGCGCCGGAATCCACCCAACGATAAACCGTCTTGAGGGAGATCCCAAGCTTTTTTGCCACTTGTTCCATTGAGAGCAGATCAAAATCAGCCATCAATTTTGGTTATCCGGCCTAAATCGGCCGGCTGTGGATAAAATCCACATCTTTATTGTATAACAAAATGTCCTCTTATGTCAACAATACCTACCCTGTGTATAACTATGTTTATTAAATATAATTCTAATATACTTTATGTATAACTATGTTTATTAAATATACATTAATAATACTTGATGTCCTCTAATGTCTATGAATATGTTATTTATTTGGCTAAAATGACGACAAAAAAGGACGGGGATAAACCCCGCCCCTTATAATTCTACTAACTACAAACTACTAATTATTTCCTACTTGCTTTTCACAAACCCGGTCCCAGCCGGAATTAAACGGCCAATAATGATATTTTCTTTCAAACCGGAAAGTTCATCCAGTTTGCCGCTGATTGCCGCGTTAATCAAAACCCGAGAGGTCTCCTGGAAAGACGCGGCTGCCAGCCAACTCCTGGTGGACAAGGAAACCTTGGTAATTCCCAAAAGCATCAAATCAAAATCAATTTCCTTTTTACCTTCCTTTTTCAATTTCTTATTGGCCGCCGTCACATCGGCATATTCCATGATTTCCCCCGGCATATAATCGCTCTCGCCCGCGTCTTTAACAAAAACCTTGGAAAACATCTGACGAACGATAATCTCCA
>CAZLRS010000011.1:0-10385 GCA_964562085.1 uncultured Gammaproteobacteria bacterium
GGGCTGACTCCAAACGAAGCCTTGGCCGGAGTGCAAAATGTGTGTGCTTAAAACAGAAATAAAAAAGACGGGTTTGGCCCGTCTCTATGTTTTAAAATTTACAACAAACTCTTTCCGGTCATTTCTTTCGGCTGCTTCAAACCCATAATTTTTAAAATCGTCGGCGCAACATCGGATAAAATGCCGGATGGCTGAACCAAACTCAAATCCCCGCCTATGCCGTCGGGCAAACCCGCCGTTTTTCCTTCCCATTCTTTACCGACGATAATAAACGGCACCGGATAAGTGCTGTGCTCTTTATCCATTGTGCCGGATTGCAAATTGACCAATTCCTCGGCATTGCCATGGTCAGCCGTGATAAAGGCCACGCCATTCTTGCCCAAAACCACTTCAATTAAATGTTTGACGCAATCATCAACGGTTTCAATCGCCTTGATCGTCGCTTTCAAGTCGCCAACATGGCTCACCATGTCGGGATTGGCGAAATTCATCACTACAAAATCATAATTGTTGCTCATAATCGCGTCCGCCGCATTTTTGACAATTTCTTTCGCCGACATTTCCGGCTTAGCCGAGTAAGAAGCGACTCGAGGCGAAGGCACCAAAATCCGATCCTCGCCGGCGAATGGCTCTTCTTTTCCGCCGTTGAAGAAAAAAGTGACATGCGCGTATTTTTCCGTTTCCGCGATATGCAATTGCTTCAAACCGGCATCGGCGATCACTTTCGCCAACGGCGTTTCAATCTGCTCCGTCGGAAAAGCGATTTCCGCCGGTAAATCCTTTTCATATTCGGTCATAGCGACGAAATTCAAATCGACCAAATATTCGCGCGGAAATTTTTCAAAACCGGGCAAGATGAATGCCTTGGTAATTTCTCGAGCGCGGTCGGAACGGAAATTAAAAAAAATCACCGAATCCCCATTCGCCACTAAGGCCACCGGCTTATTTTTTTCCATGAGCACCGCCGGCGTGAATTCCTCGTCATAAATTTTTTTCGCGTAGGATTTTTCCACCGCCTTCAAAGCGCTGTCAAATTTATTTTCCGCTTCGCCTTTCACTATGGCGTTATAAGCTAAGGCGATTCTTTCCCAATGATTGTCGCGATCCAAAGCGTAGAAACGTCCGGCCAGCGAGGCGATTTTACCGACTTTCAATCCCGCCATTTTCTGTTCCAATTTCTTGATAAAATCCAAGCCGGAATTATAAGGCATGTCGCGACCGTCCAAAAACGCGTGGACAAAAACATTTTTGAATTTTTCTTTGGCGCACAATTCAAGCAAAGCGTATAAATGGTCAATGGACGAATGAACGCCCCCCGATGAAACCAGGCCCATCAGATGCAAAGCGGATTTTTTCTTTTTAGCCGAGGCGATGGCCGCTAAAAATTTTTCATTTTTGAAAAACGAACCGTCGGCGATTGCCTTGTTGATGCACGGGAGATTTTGATAAATCAATTTGCCCGAACCAAGATTGAGATGGCCGACTTCGGAATTGCCGATTTCACCCCAACTCAAACCGACGGCCTCGCCCGAGGCCTGCAAAGTCATTGCCGGATATTTTTTAATCAATTCGGTAATGGTCGGGGTTTTCGCCAGAGCGATCGCATTGCCCTTGGATGGCGGCGCGATGCCCCAGCCGTCCAAAATTATCAGGACGACCGGTTTAGGACGATTGATTTTTTTAGATAAGGCCATAGATTGAATCGTAACGCGTAATGCGTAACGCGTAACCCGTAATTTAATTTTTTAATTAAATCAGAGAGTCCTTGGTCATTAATTTGCTTTTCTTTAAACCGAAAAGTTCTAAAATGGTCGGCGCCACATTGCCCAGCACGCCCCGGCTTTTCAAATTTTTATTTTTGCCAAAATCGCGACCGACGATGATTAGCGGCACAGGATTTATGGTGTGTTCAGTGATAATTTCACCGGTCTGCAAATTAAGCATAGATTCAAGATTACCATGATCAGCCGTAATAATCAAGATGGCATCGTGTTTCAACGCGGCTTGCGCCACTTGTTTCACGTACTTATCCGTTGCCGCGGCGGTCTTAACCCCCGCTTTTAAATTGCCGGTATGGCCGACCATGTCAGGCGCGGCGAAATTAGCGCAGATAAAATCATTTTTCGGCAAACTGCTTAAAATTTTCGCCGTGATTTTCGCCGTTGACATCGCCGGCGTCTGATCGTAAGAATCAACATTCGGCGAAGCGACGCGGATTCTTTTCTCACCCGCCACCGGATTGGCGTAACCGCCGTTGAAGAAAAAAGTGACGTGCGCGTATTTCTCATTTTCCGCAATATAAATCTGATGTTTGTCGCGCAACAGCATCGGCAAGCTATCCCGAACGTCTTCCGACGGATAAGCGGTTAAAATATCATCCAAATCCGGGCCGAAATCGGTCATCACCGCGAATGCCAAATTTTTCAAAATTTTTTTTCGGGCCGGCGCGCCGGGATTCATCGCTTCAAAATCGTCCTGAACGAACGGCTTGCACATTTGCCGAGCGCGGTCGGACCGCAAGTTAAAAAAAATGACGCCGTCATTATCCCGAATCCGCGGAATCATTTTATTTTTTTGATACAAAACAATCGGCTCAATATATTCATCGGTGATGTCGGCGTTATAAGCGTGGGTAATGCCGGCCTGCGGACTGTCGGCTCGATGGCCTTCGCCTAAAACCATGGCAGAATACGCTTTCAACGTCCGCTCCCAAGCTTTTTTCCGATCCATGGCGTAAAACCGGCCAATCACCGTGGCGATGATTTCATTCGGTTTTAAAAATCTTTCCAGCGCTTCAATTGATTTCAACGCCGAGCGCTGGGGCGAATCGCGGCCATCGGTAAAAAGATGCAAATAAATATTTTTAAAATTCTGATGCCGCGCCAAAGTAAGCAAAGCCAACAGATGGTCCGGGTCGCTATGAGGGCTTTGGCCGCTGGAAATCATGCCCATAAGATGGAGATTTGATTTTTTCTGTTCCGCGTGGTTAATAATCGCCAAAAATGCCGGATTCTTAAAAAATTCGCCGGTGTTAATACGCTTGGAAATTTCCACCACGTCCTGGTCAATAATCCGGCCGGCGCCCAAATTGATGTGCCCGGCTTCAGAATTGCCGACTTGTTCCGCTGGCAAGCCGACGCATTTGCCGGAAGCGCATAATTTCGTCCAAGGATATTTTTTATACAACGAATCAATAAACGGCGTCTTGGCAAGATAAATCGCGTTGCCGGCGTCGTTCTTCCCTAAGCCCCAGCCGTCTAAAATCAATAAAACTACTTTCCGTGATTTTGAATTTTTTCCACTTTTTGCAGGCATTATTTCAATTAATATTTTAGATAATTTTTAATTTTGCAATTTTTAATTTTCAATGAATTTTCAATTTACAATGATTAAAATTTGAAAATTGAATCATTGAAAATTTTATTGGAAATTGTAAAATTGAAAATTGAAAATTCTATTTGGCTTCTTCCCAAATTTCCATCAGCCGATTGTATTTGGCGATGCGTTCGCCGCGGCACAAAGAGCCGGTCTTGAGATATTCCGCGCCGGACGCCACCGCCAGGTCGGAAATAAAATCGTCCAACGTTTCCCCGCTCCGATGTGAAACCGCAATTTTGAAGCCATGCTTTTGCGCCAGCTTAATGCAATCAATCGTTTCGCTTACGCTGCCAATCTGATTTAATTTAATTAAGACCGCGTTGCCTGATTTTTCCTTAATGCCCCGGCTCAATCGTTTGACATTGGTCGCGAATAAATCGTCGCCGATCAAAGCGATTTTCCGGCCCAGCTCTTTCGTCAATAATCTCCAGCCGTTCCAATCGTCTTCGGCCAAGCCGTCTTCCAAAGATTCAATCGGATATTTTTTCAGCCATTGGCGATACATCGCCGCCATCTGTTCGGCCGTCCGCTTCTTTTTATCCGCCGTCATATCGTAAGCGCCATTTTTATAAAATTCCGACGCGGCCGAATCAATCGCGATTTTGACGTTCTTGCCCGGCCGATAACCGGCGTCTTTCACGGCCGCGGTGATAACTTTCAACGCCTGTTCATTGCCCGGCAATTTCGGCGCGTAACCGCCCTCATCGCCAACCGTCGTGGCGTAGCCGAGATTTTCCAGAATATTTTTTAACGCGTGGAAAATTTCCGCGCCGCAGCGCACCGCTTCCTTGATATTATTCTGCTGGGGCGTCACCATGAATTCCTGAATATCAATTGACCAGCCGGCATGCGCCCCGCCGTTCATAATATTCATCATCGGCGTTGGAAAAGAAATTTTACCTTTCGGCCAGTACTTGCTTTTCAAATAAGCGTAAAGCGGTTTTTTATTGTCAATCGCCGCCGCGCGGCAAACCGCCAAAGACACGCCCAGAATCGCGTTGGCGCCGAGCTTTTCTTTATTTTCCGTGCCGTCAAGCTTCAGCATCAAATCATCAATTTTTTTCTGGTCCGACGGATTCAAACCAGCGAGTTTCGGCGCGATTTTTTTATTGACATTATTCACCGCTTTCAAAACGCCTTTCCCGCCATAGCGCTTTTTGTCGCCATCTCGCAGCTCCAGCGCTTCATACGAGCCGGTGGAAGCGCCGGAAGGCGCGCTCGCCCACGCCTTGCGTCCGCTGGTTAAAACGACTTCCACTTCCACCGTCGGATTCCCGCGGGAATCCAATATCTCGCGGGCTTTGATTGATGAAATTTTAGACATAAGAAATATTTTTAGTTTTTATGTTTTATCTAATCTCATAACTAATCGTCACCACCACGCTGATGTCCTGGCTGCCGGATTCAATGGCCGGCGCGACTTTCATTATCTCGTTGCTTCCGCCCATTCCCAGGCTCATGGCATAATCAGCCGATGGCGAGTTGCCATTCTCGGAAAAATTGACGATCGGCCCCAGAGTAATGCCGGCTTGCTTCGCCAAGGATTCAGCTTTTTCTTTCGCCTGCTGAATCGCCTTTTCTCTGGCTTGCGCGCGATAAACTTCCGGGTCGTCAATGGCGAATTGCGGGCCGGAAACACTGTTGGCGCCCAGACCGCCGGCTTCCGCCAAAACATCGCCGATTTTTTCAAAATCCCTCACCTTGATGCTGATTGACTGGCTCACGATATAACCGATTATCCGCTGCCGGCCGTTGGTCCAATCATATTTCGGACTAATGCTGTACTGGCTGGTTTGCAAATCTTCTTCGGCGATTTTAAATTTTTCTTTCAATGATTTGATAATGGCGTTCATTTTATCCGTGTTTTCTTTCTGCGCGACGGCGACAGTTGATTTATCCGTGATCACGCCGATGCTGATCAAGGCGACATCCGGTTTGGCGGTAATTTTGCCCGTACCTTCAATGACGATTTGGCTCTGAAATTGGGGCGCTTTGCCGATGTAATTGTAATTTTTCCAGCCGTTGCGCGTCAAAACAAAAAGATACGCCGAGAGAAGGATTAAAATAATCGCCGCGACTAAGCCGAGGCATTTGTGGCAGCGAGGAGAGCACATGTTTTCCATGTTCATAGAGTTTATAATTAGTTATTAAAATTTTTAATCATTAACTATTAACTTTCTCAATCCCGGCAGTTTTTTGCCTTCCAAAAATTCCAGCATCGCTCCCCCGCCGGTGGAAATAAAATCAAATTTTTTCTCCAATTTCATTTGCCGGATAACCTGCACGGTCTCGCCGCCCCCGACAATCGTTTCCGCCCGGCTCTGGGCTAAAATTTTAATCAGCGCTTTCGTGCCTTTGGCGAACGCCGGATTTTCAATCAAGCCCATCGGCCCGTTCCAAACCGCCATTTTCGCGCTCTTAATGATTTTTTCGTAAAGCTTAATCGTGTCCGGCCCGATATCCAAAATCAATTCATCATTTTTAATATCAGCCAAAGCGTCCAGCCGGCCGCTTTTCGCTTCATAACTCTTGGCCATCACGCCGTCAACCGGCACGCGCAATTGGTTGTCGGTCAGCTTGATTTTTTTCACCGCCGAAAACATTTTCGGCTCAATCAATGACCGGCCGACGCCAATGCCCATGGCCTTCAAAACCGTGTTCGCCAAAGCCCCGCCGAGCAGGATATTTTTCGCCACCGGCAGAAAATTTTTAATCACTTTGATTTTGGTGGAAATTTTCGCTCCGCCGATAATCACGACTAACGGTTTTTTCGGATTTTTCAGCACGCGAGTCAAATTTTTTATTTCCGCTTCCAAAAGCAGGCCGGCATAGCTCGGCAAATAATTTTGAATCGTGGAAACCGACGCCTGGGCGCGGTGGCAGACGGCAAAACCGTCATTGACGTAAATCTCGCCCAATCCGGCCAGTTGCTTGGCGAATTTTTTATCGCCTTTTTCTTCGCGCCGGTCAAAGCGAATATTTTCCAGCATCAAAATTTCGCCATTTTTTAATTTCGCGATTTTCGCGTTGGTCTCGGCGCCTAAAATTTCATTTGACTTGAAAACTTTTTGCTTCAATAATTGCGACAGCCGTTTCGCCACCGGATCAAGCCGTAATTTTTCGTCCGCTTGCCAATTGGGCTTGCCTCGCCGATCAAAGGCGGGCTTGCCTCGCCGTAGTCCCGCGGATAGCGGGACGAAGGCGGGACGGCCCAGATGCGCCAAAATAATTATTTTCGCGCCTTTTTTAAGCAAAAAATTAATCGTCGGCAATGTCTGTACCAAGCGATAATCCTCGGTTTTATCAATTTCCAATTTCTTGCCCAAAGGCGCGTTAAAATCCGCGCGCAAAATAACGCGCTTGCCTTTGAGATTTTTTAATTGTTTAATGGATTTGATAAACATAAAAATAAATCGTAACGCGTAACCCGTAATTTAGAAAATTTTAAATATCAAATTTCGTATTTTTACTTTATGAACTTTATAACTTTATAAACTTTATAAACTAATCCCCTTCAATTTCTTTTAAAATCCAATTATCGCCGTTGATTTTATCAACTCTGACATCCAGTCCAGCGGCTAAACCGCCTTGGGCCAGCATTTTAATGTTAAATATCAAATTCTCGGCCAGAATTTCTTCGCCATGTTCAACAATGGAGCCGAGTTCAATCACGGCCTTGGTTACTTTTTTTAAATGGTTTTTCTCGGCGTAATCTAAAATGGTGTGGAAAATCTGGTCCGCCAAATGAAAATCATGCATAAATATTAGTGCGTCGCGCAGGCGATGCACGGATCGTACGCCCGGATGAGCGCGCGGATTTTTATCGCCCGTTTTTTCGCGTCCAGTTTCATTAAATCCGGCAAATAAACTTTGATATCCGCTTCCAAATTTTTCAAAAAAGAAACTGTCGGCGTGATAATCTGGCAATCCTTGATATAGCCGTCCCGGTCAATTTTATAATAATGATAAAGCGTGCCTCGCGGGGCTTCAATCGCGTCCACGCCGGAAACTTCTTTTCCCAGCGGATTGGCGCCGGCGATAACGCCCAATTTTTCGCCCAAACTTTTTTCCACTTTCAAACTCTTGCTTAAATCTTTCAACAGCCGAACGGCCTCTTCCAAACAATGAACGACCTCAATCGCTTGGGCGGTGATATTTTCAAAAGTATTGTATTGCGGGAATTTCCAACGCATGCCTTTCAGCAAGCCGGCCGCCAGCGGATTAAGCTGTTTGGCGTTATTATTTATCCGCGCCAACGCGCCAACCATGAACGGTTCGCCATCCAGTTCCGCGGAATTGGCGGCGTGATACGGCTCTTCAATCTCTTTGATGTTTTTCGTAAAATCGCTGGCCTTAATCAATCTGGCCGAACCGTCGGCTTTTGAAATTTTAATATTGCCTTCATAAATCGCATATTCATCTTTGTGCGCCAAGCTGATAAATGTTGTCGACCGCTTGAATTTCGGATATTTGATTTTAATCGCCAAATGCGCCAGCGAAAACGTACGCTTCAATATTGCTTGATACTGATTTTCCAATTTTACCAATTCGCTTTTGGCGGGCAAAACTTTAAATCCGCCGACTTCGCAGGCAATCGGATGAACCGCCCGGCCGCCAATAATTTCAATCAATTTCAACGCCCATTGGCGGACATTAATCGCATCCTCGGTTTCTTTGGCGTATTGCTTGGTAAAATTCAAATCGTTTTCAATGCCAAAAAAATCCGGCAAGGAAAGAAAAAATAAATGCAACGCGTGGCTATGGATAATTTGCGCCAATTCCAAAAGCTTGCGTAATTTGACGGTCTGCGCCGACGGCTTGAGATTAAAAGCGTTTTCAATCGCTTTAATTGACGCCAATTTATGAACCACCGGGCAGATGCCGCAAATCCGGGCGGTAATAATCGGCGCTTCGGAAAAATGCCGGCCGATTAAAATGCCTTCAATCAGGCGCGCGCCTTCGGTTGTTATCAGCTTCGCGGATTTGACGTCGCCTTTTAAAATTTCCGCCACAAAATCCGCGTGCCCTTCCATTTTACCAATATGGTTAATGTTGATTCTCATAATATTTAGCTGTTAGCTTTTAGCTTTTAGGTAAAATCTAAAAGCTAACAGCTATCAGCTAAAAGCTGGCAATTATTGCCTCGCTTTTGGTTTTAATATTTTTTTCTTTGAAACCGAGTTATTCTCTGCCAATTTCCCCATAATACTGTCCCTCGCCCCGAAAACTTCCATCACCCGATAAATTTGTTCGCGCGAAAATTTGCTCAAGAGATATTTCATTAAATTTTCCGCCTGCGCCCCTTCAAAAAGCCCGCGACAGCCCCAGCAGGCCTGCTTGCTTTTCAAACAAACCGCCTTGCATCCGCCTAAAGTGATTGGCCCAAGGCAGATTTCGCCTTTTTGCAAAAGGCATTCATAACCATTCATTTGGCATTCATAGCAAACCGGATTCTGTGGAATTTTCAACGGCCGGCCGGCCAACAGTTGGTTGGCCAATTTCATAAATTCATCGCCGTCAATCGGACAGCCGGGAATCGTAAAATCAACTTTGACGAAATTATCCACCTCTTTGATTTCCGGATTAGCGACTTTTTTCGTCTGATAAACATATTTAATCGTTTTTTGCTTCAAATGGTAATTTTTTATCTCCCAAACGCCGCCCAAAGCCGCGCAGTTGCCGATGGCGATCAATAGTTTTGAACGCTGGCGCATTTCTTTCAGCAGTTTGAGATTTTCTTTGGTCACCGGATTACCTTCCACAAAACAGACATCATAATTTTCATCAGTCATCGGCTGGTCTTCAATCAGCCGAAATTCATCCAGGCCTACTTTTTTCAGCCAATCAAAAAACCGCTTCCCTTGGTCCAGCATCACAAACTGGCAACCTTCGCAGGAAGTGAGGGCGATAATGGCAACTTTCAATTTTTTGACTTTCTTTTTTAGCATAAGGCGAACCGGCCGGCAGTAAATCATTAAATTAATTTTATCAAATTCGGCGCGTCTTGACAAATTCAATTTTAAACTCTAAAATTCAACCGACCATGAAAAAGGAGGATTAGCACTTTGAACAAAAACTTGGAAGAAGCTTTCGCCACCGTTCCTAATATTATCACGGTTATTCGGTTGTTTTCCGCGCCGTTGATTTTACTCGGTTTCTGGTTCACCCAAGGGTGGAGTCCGAGATTTCATTTTTGGCTGACTATTGCCGTTATTCTGGCCGCCGCCAGCGATTTTCTGGACGGCTGGTGGGCAAGAAGATTCAACTGCGTCACGAATTTCGGCAAAATCCACGACCCGTTAGCGGACAAATGGCTGGCAGTATTGTATCTGCCATTGGTTGGCTTAGGACTGTTCCCTTTCATGCCGGTAGCGCTCCTGTGGCTCCGCGACATTACCAGCACGCATTTGCGCGGGCGAAGCAAAAAAATAATCTCCGCCAGATTATCGGGAAAAATCAAAACTTTAATCAGTTTTCCCCTGCTCTGCCTGTTAATCGCCGCCATGCCGATAAACGGCAGTTATTTTGCCTGGCTTCTGCCTTGGCGCCAATTAATCGCTGATAAAGGCGGGGCGCTTTTGTCCCTTGTCTGTATTTGGTCCGGGATTGATTACTATTATCAAATCGCCGTCAAAGATTCTAAAGACTCTGAGTAAATCAGGGTCTTTTTTTCGTCATTGCGAGAAGCGAAGCGGTCCCAGCGAAAGCTGGGAAGCAATCTAATTTTTAAAAAATAAAAAGGGAAAGTTGGCTTTCCCTTTTAACTCAACGACTTAACTATCATCGTCGTATATCGATTTAAATTTTCCGCTTGTTCCGGCGTTAAAATTTGAATCGCCCAATCAAGATGCGAGGAAACGACATCGCCGACTTTAGCTTCGCTGGCAAAACCGCGTTTAATGGTTCTGACACAAATTTTATTCAACAAGGATATCTTGTTCCCGAAAAACGATAATGGCCGATGTTCAATCACTAAAAAATCATTGCGCGCGCTGATAATTTTTCCG
>CAZLRS010000012.1:0-10255 GCA_964562085.1 uncultured Gammaproteobacteria bacterium
GTAGGGGGGGGGAGACGAGGCGGCGCCTCGTCTCTACAACTCGCAATAATGAAGACAATAAGATTAAAATTAAAAATTATAAAATATGTCCAAGCAGGATGAAAAATCTAAAACCAGTAATTCCTTAGTTGCCAGAGAGGTGGAGATCCAAAAGTTTTGGGCGGAGAACAAGATTTTTGAAAAAACTTTAACCGCCACGAAAAATGGCCCGGTCTTCAGTTTCTTTGACGGCCCGCCGTTCGCCACCGGCACGCCTCATTACGGCCATTTGGTCGCCAGCGTGATGAAAGACGCGGTGCCGCGCTATCAAACAATGAAGGGGCATTATGTGGAACGGCGCTGGGGCTGGGATTGCCACGGCTTGCCGATTGAAAATCTCGTGGAAAACGAATTGAAAATCAAAAGCAAAAAAGAAATTGAAGAAAAAATCGGCGTCGCCAAATTCAACGAGCTCTGCCGTTCCAAGGTGCTTAGCTACGTGGAGGATTGGAAAAAGATCATGGCGCGCTTCGGCCGATGGGCGGACATGGAAAACGCGTATAAGACCATGGACTTGGATTACATGGAAAGCGTTTGGTGGGTGTTCAAGCAGTTATGGGACAAGAATTTGATTTACGAGGGCTATAAATCAATGTTCATCTGCCCGCGGTGCGAAACCACTTTATCCCAGCAGGAAGTGAGCGAGGGGTATAAGGATATTAAAGATATATCGGCTATCGCTAAATTCAAAGTTAAAAATCCAAAGTTCAAAATTAATGGGGACGTTTTTATTTTAGCTTGGACGACGACGCCGTGGACATTGCCGGCTAATGTGGCCTTGGCCGTAGGCGCGGAAATTGAATATGTTTTAGTTCATCAGAATGAAGAATATTTTATTGTGGCAAAGAATCGGATAGAAAATATTTTTGGCGACTCAAAAGTAGAAGTCGCGGAAGAATTCAAAGGCAAGGACTTAATCGGTTTGAAATACGAGCCGTTGTTTCCATATTATTTAAATCAGGATTTGAAAAATAAAGAAAATTTGTATACGGTCGTGGCGGCGGATTTTGTGACGACCGAAGACGGCACCGGCGTCGTCCATATCGCGCCGGCTTTCGGCGAAGAAGACATGGCGCTCGGCCGGGAAAAAAATCTGCCGTTCATTCAAAATGTCACCATGAGCGGACAGTTTACGGCTGAAGTGGAAGATTTCCAGGGATTGAACGTTAAGCCGGCCGGCGACACGCAAGCGACCGACGTGGCCATCATCAAATATCTGGCGAGCAAAGAACTTTTATTCGCCAAAGAAAAATATGAGCACAGCTATCCTCATTGCTGGCGCTGCGATACGCCGTTAATCAATTACGCCACCTCGTCCTGGTTCGTGAAAGTGACGGCCGTGAAAGAACGCGCTTTGAAATTGGCCAAAGATATTAATTGGTCGCCGGCGCACATCAAGGAAGGCCGTTTCGGCAATTGGCTGGAAGGCGCGCGCGATTGGTCCATTTCCCGCCAGCGGTTCTGGGCTTCTTGTCTGCCGATTTGGCAATGCGAATGCGGGGAGCAAAAAGTTTTCGGCTCAATCAAAGAATTGCGGGACGCTTCTGGTGTTGAAATTACGGATTTGCACAAGCATAAACTGGACGGCATTGAAATTCCTTGCTCCAAGTGCGGACAAAAAATGAAACGCGTGCCGGACGTGCTGGACACTTGGTTTGACAGCGGTTCCATGCCTTTTGCCCAACAGCATTATCCTTTCGCCAACGAAGAAAAATTCAAAAAATCTTTTCCGGCGGATTTTATCGCCGAAGGCGCGGACCAGACGCGGGCTTGGTTTTATTATTTGCACATCATCGCCACGGCCGTTAAGAACAGCTGGGCTTACAATAATGTAATTGTCAACGGCATTGTTTTGGCCGAGGACGGCGCCAAGATGAGCAAACGGCTGAAAAATTATCCGGAGCCGGATTTGATTATGGAAAAATACGGCGCCGACGCTTTGCGTTATTATCTTTTAGCGTCGCCGGTGATGCAGACCGAGAATTTGAATTTTTCCGAGGCCGGCGTGAAAGAAGCGTATCAGAAAGTGGTGATGCTGTTGGATAATATTTTGAATTTTTACAGGTTATATGCGCCAACCCGTCTTGCCCTGGCGGGCAAGCCGAGGCAGGATAATATCCTGGATCAATGGCTGATGGCGAAATTAAATTCGCTGATTAAAGAAACGACAGAAGCGATGGGCCGGTATGATTTGCCGAAAGCGGTCCGGCCGATTGAGGAGTTCAGCAATGAATTTTCCACCTGGTGGTTAAGGCGTTCGCGCGAGCGGTTTAAAAACGAGGGCGAAGACAAGGAAAACGCGCTGAAAGTTTTTTACCAAGTTCTCGCGACTTTAGCTAAAGTGATGGCGCCGTTCACGCCTTTTGTCGCCGAAGCGGTTTATCAAGCCATCGGCGGAGAAAAAGAATCGGTGCATCTGGAAAAATGGCCGAAGGCGGAAAAAGCGGATGAGAAAATTATCAGCGAGATGGCGGAAGCAAGAAAAATCGTGGAACTGGGCTTGGCCTCGCGCGCCGAAAGCGGAATGAAAATTCGCCAGCCGTTGTCGGCGTTGAAAATCAAGAATCAGGAATTGAGATTGAGCCAAGAATTTTTGAATTTAATCAAAGATGAACTAAATGTGAAAGCGGTGGAATTTGACGCCAAGATTGAAAAAGAGGTAGAGTTGGATTTGGTCATCACCGAGGACTTGAAAATTGAAGGCGCCTGGCGCGAGCTGATTCGCACGGTCAACGGGTTGCGAAAAGAAGCTGGGTTGACTTTGGCCGATACGGTTGAAGTGCGGTGGCAGAGCGACGGCGAGATTATTAAAAAAGTTTTCACCAATCCAGAGCTGGTGGAAGAATTAAAGCGCAACACCATCGCCAGCGCGTATCAAGAAGAAAAAAATAATGGCGAGGAAATTGAGATAAACGGAGAAAAAATTAAATTGGAAATTTAAAAATTCCTCCCCTTTCCAAGGGGAGGCAGGGAGGGGTTTTGAGGCATGTTTAAGCGGTGTTACATTCTAAAAATATTTTACTTTTAATATAGACGCTTCAAAACCACCCCTCGGCCCCTCCTTGGAAAGGAGGGGAAATTTCCTGGATCTCAGCTTTCGCTGGGATGACGGACGTGAGAGCAATTGATTAATTAAATTACACGCATATGCTTTTAAAACAAATCTACAACCTAGCCATTGAACTCGGCATTAAAAACGATTTGCGGGGCGCAGTTCAAGTGAAAAAAGAATTGGCGAAAGCCAAAGAAAAACATCAAAAGCTCTCTAAAGAAGATAAAAATGAATTTGATTTGGAAAAATTAGTTAATCCATATGCCGATTCCAGAATCTTGGTTGATAACGGCCGGCCGGTGAAAAAAATTCTGGCCGGCATTGACGCCGATGTGGCGGAAATTTTATTGGCGAAGGACTTGGGCTGTGATACGGTTTTTTCCCATCATCCGTCCGGCTCGGCGCTGGCCGATTTGAGCGACGTGATGCGCTTGCAGGCGGAAGTTTTGGCGGGCTATGGCGTGCCGATCAATATCGCCGAGGCGATGACCAAAGAAAGGATTTCCGAAGTGGCGCGCGGGGTGATGCCGATTAATCATACTCGCGCGCTGGACGCCGCGAAATTATTAAATATCAATTTTATCTGCGTCCATACGCCGTGCGATAATCTGGCGGCGAAATTTTTGGACCGTGAAATTAAAAAAGCCAAGCCGGAAACCGTAGGCGATATTATCAAGGTCTTGAAAAATATTTCGGAATACAAAGAAGCAATGAAGCGCAAAGCCGGGCCGAAAATTTTTGTCGGCCAGGAAGAAAATTCCGCCGGCAAAATCGCTTTGACGGAAATCACCGGTGGCACCAATAATTCCGCCGGACTTTACGAAAAAATGTCTCAAGCCGGCATCGGCACGATTGTCGGCATGCACATGGGCGAGGACCACAAAAAAGAAGCGCAGAAAAATTTCATCAATGTCGTCATCGCCGGCCATATGTCGTCCGATTCTTTGGGCGTCAATCAATTTATTGACCAGCTGGAAAAGAAAGGCGTGAAGATTGTGCCGTGCTCGGGACTGACGAGGGTGAAAAGATAATTTTTAAATCCTCTCGTTACGTCATCCCAGCGAAAGCTGGGATCCAGAAAATTTTAAACATTAAAAATCACATGATCGCATATCTCCAAGGCCGAATCAAATATAAATCCGCGTTCTTGAAAAAGAATAATTTTTTGGTTTTGGACGCGGGCGGAGTGGGCTACAAGGTTTTTGTTTTAACTAAATTGGCGAGCCAAGCGGCGGCTGGTCAGGAGTTGGAGGTATTTGTCTATACCCAGGTGGCGGAAACCGCGCTGGATTTGTATGGTTTTCAGACGCGGGAGGAATTGGATTTTTTTGAGGCCCTGCTCTCGGTTTCCGGCATTGGTCCGCGTTCGGCTTTGGATATCATGGAAAAAGCGAAAATTGAAGATATTAAAAAAGCGGCGCAATCCGGCCAGCCGGAAATTTTAAATCAGGTGTCCGGCATCGGTCCGAAGACCGCGCAGAAAATCGTGGACGGCCTGAAAGACAAGTTTGGCGCGGAATCGCCGATGGCTGGAGTTTGGGGCGACGCTTTCGGCGAGGCGCTGGAAGCGCTCATAGGATTGGGCTATTCGGCCGGCGAGGCGCGCGACGCTTTAGGCAAGTGCCAGTCCGCCGAAGCGGGAGAAAAGGTGAAGGAGGCGTTAAAGATGCTGGGGAGGAAGTAATTTCGTAATGCGTAACGCGTAATGTTTCTCTCAACGTCATCCCAGCGAAAGCTGGGATGACGTAACATGGGGGCATAAAAATTAGTTTATTAAATAAATGATAAGTAAAATTAAAAAATTCATCCCTTCTCCCGCCATCGGCTTATATCATCGGCTGTTGGCGGTTTTGGCTAATCTCTATTACGGCCGGCCATCGGAAAAAATGATGGTGATCGGCGTGACCGGCACTAATGGCAAATCAACCACGGTGATGCTGGTTGCCAAAATTTTGGAAGAAGCCGGTTATAAAGTCGGCGCCACTTCCACCGCGATTTTTAAAATCGCGGAAAAAGAATGGCTCAATGATAAAAAAATGACCATGCTCGGCCGATTCGCGCTACAGAAATTTTTAAAGCAAATGGTCGCGGCCGGCTGCCAATACGCGGTAGTGGAAACCTCCTCGCAAGGCATTGAGCAATTCCGGCATTTAGGCATTCATTATGATATTGGCGTCTTCACCAACTTGACGCCGGAGCACATTGAAGCGCACGGCGGATTTGAAAATTACAAAAATGCCAAGTTGAAATTGTTTAGGAAAATAGAACGGGCAGGTCATAAAAACATAAAAACATTAAAACATAAAAACAAATCGGTTGATAAGGTGATTGTAGTAAACGGGGATGATAAATATGCGGAAGAATTTTTAAATTTCAAAGTTGACCAAAAAATAATTTACCAGTTACCGGTTACCGGTTGCCGGTTACCAAGCGTTGTCGCCTCCGATTTATTTTTTAAGGCCAACGGCGTTAGCTTTAAGATTAAGGATACCGGATTCAATCTGCATCTTTTCGGCCGATTCAATGTTTACAATTCTTTGGCCGCCATCGCTGTCGCGCAATCGCAAGGCATTGATTTGGCAACTTGTCGAACCGCTCTGGAAAAAGTGCAATCTTTGCCCGGTCGGATGGAGTTTGTGGCTAAGGGCCATGATTTTAAGGTTTTGATTGATTACGCGCCTGAACCGGAGGGCCTGAAACAACTTTTTGCCACCATTAGCGTTCATAAAATCGCCGGAAACGGCCGAATTATTCATGTTTTTGGTTCTTGCGGTGGCGGTCGGGACCGAGCCAGAAGGCCGATTTTAGGCCAAATTTCTGCCCAGAACGCCGACTTCTCCATCGTGACCAACGAAGACCCGTATGACGACGACCCCTTGTCCATTATCAATGAGGTGGCCGAGGGCGTTATTCAGGAGGGAAAAATCCAGGACGAGACCTTGTTTAAGGTTTTAGATCGGCGAGAAGCGATTAAAAAAGCTTTAAATTTAGCGAAAAAAGGTGATTTAGTGCTTTTAACCGGCAAGGGCTCGGAGCAGGCGATCTGTGTGGCGGGAGGAAGGAAAGTGGCGTGGGATGAGAGGGAAGAGGCGATAAAACTGCTAAATTTAGAGAAATAATCCCGTAAAACAGTTCTAATTTTCAATTTTCAATTTCTAATTTCTAAACAATTATTTAATTAATTAATTTTGATTGCTCCGCAATCATCCCGCCTTGGTGGGATGCCAGCAAAGCTGGCAATTGTTTTTTAAATTGAAAATTTTTAAATTTTTAAATTGTCCTGTGGATAAGTGGTGAATTAAAATCGGGCCAAACCCGATTTTTTTGTTGATTTTTGCCTTTTTTATAATAAATTTAGCCAAAATAAATTATTATTTGACAGCCAATTTTTTTTCTGCATAACCCATTGACTTTTGTACGTTATTCCTGTTAATATTAAAGAAGTAATCTTTATTTTTCAGTTTTTCCCGGCCCAATAACACGCAAAGCGCCTTTGGCCAGGGACTGAAACAATAACTTTCCTCTCGTGTGGAGAAAAAATTCAAAAAATTATAAATAAATAAACTCATTTTAAAAATCTTTCGGCAACGGTTTTACTCCCGTTGTCGCAAAGAGCTGGCAAAATGAGGATTTTTTTATGTCCAAACAGCGCCAATTAGCGTCCGAACGGAAATATTTCGCCGGCGGACAAAGCATTACCGAAACGCACGATTTGATTGAATTGCAGAAGCAAGCTTATAAATGGTTTTGGGACCAGGGCTTGAAAGAGCTTTTTGATGAAGTTTCTCCAATTACCGATTTTATCGGCCGCGACCTCGAACTTTATTTCGGGGAATATTTTTTGGATGAGCCGAAATTTGACGAGGTGACCAGCAAAGAAAAAAATATTTCTTTTGAAGCGCCGTTGCGCGTGAATGCGAAATTGGTCAATAAAAAAACAGGCCAAGAAATTGAACAAGAAATTTATTTGGGCGATTTTCCGCTGATGACCGAACGCGGCACTTTTATCATCAATGGCATCGAGCGCGTAGTTGTTTCCCAGCTGATTCGTTCGGCTGGTGTTTTTTTTACCAGTCAAATTACTTTGGACAAGAAAACTTACGGCGCGAAAATTATTCCGAACCGCGGGTCTTGGATGGAATTTGAAACCGACGCCAATGGCGTGATCTGGGTGAAGATTGACCGCAAAAGAAAAGTGGCCGCAACCTCTTTGTTGCGCGCTTTCGGTTTTGCCGAAAATGAAAAAATTCTGGAATTATTCAAAGACGCGGATAACAATCCGAACAAAAAATATATTGATGCCACGTTAAAAAAAGATATCACCCACACCGAAGCCGAGGGCTTGATTGAGATTTATAAAAGAATCAGGCCGGGCGATTTGGCGACGCCGGATAACGCCAAGCAATTGATTGATAATATGTTTTTTAATTTTTCCCGCTACGATTTCGGTTCGGTCGGCCGGTACAAGCTCAATCAGCGCTTCGGCCATAATTTGCCGATTAACAAAGAAACCAGAGTTTTATTGAAAGACGACTTGATTAATATTATCAAAGAAATCATCCGCTTAAACAATACGCAGGAGCTGGAAGACGATATTGACCATTTGGGCAATCGTCGATTGAAAGCGGTGAGCGAACTGGTGCAGGCGAGATTCCGCATCGGTTTGGCGAGGATGGAAAGGATTATCAAGGACCGGATGTCAACTTTGGATATGACTTCGCTCACGCCGAGCAAATTGATCAACGCGCGGCCGGTGATTTCCGCGGTGAAAGAATTTTTCATGTCCAGTCAATTATCCCAGTTTATGGATCAGGTGAATCCTTTATCTGAATTGGAACATAAAAGAAGATTATCGGCCATGGGCCCGGGCGGTTTGTCCCGCGAGCGCGCCGGCTTTGAAGTGCGCGATGTGCACCAGACCCACTACGGTCGCATTTGCCCGATCGCCACGCCGGAAGGTCCGAATATCGGCTTGGTCGGCCATTTAGCCAGCTTTGCCCGCGTCAATGAATATGGTTTTATTATTGCGCCTTATTACAAAGTGGTTAATAAAGTAAAAAATCGGCCGGAAGCGACCAAGGGAGAAATTCTGCGCCAGGAAATTAAAGATGAAACCGGCAAAACGATCATCCAGGCCGGTGAAAAAATCACGCCGGAGCTGGCGGACAAGTTGGCGAAATTGCCTTTAACCGAAATTTTGGTCAAGTCGAGAGCGACTAAGGAAATGATATATCTTGACGCGTTTGAAGAAAGCCGCGCCACGACCACGCCGTTTAACACCGACTTGGACGAGGTCGGCCATTTCTTAAAAGAAAAAGTTGACGCAAGAGTCAAATTAAAACCGATGGTCGTGAATGTTGAGATGGTTGATTATATGGACGTGGCGTCCAATCAGATTGTTTCGGTCGCCACCTCGCTGATTCCTTTCTTGGAGCATGACGATGCCACCCGCGCGTTGATGGGTTCCAATATGCAACGGCAAGCGGTTTCTTGCATCAAGCCCCAAGCGCCTTTGGTCGGCACCGGCATGGAAGCGAAAGCGGCTTGCGATTCGGGCCAGGTGATCGTGGCGAAAGAAGCCGGCACGGTGATTGGTTTAAGCGGGGATAAAATTGAGGTCTTGAATGAGAAAAACAAAATTGACACTTATCGTTTGAATAAATTCGTCCGCTCTAACGCCTCCACTTGCATTAATCAGAAGCCGGCGGTCAATAAGGGCGATAAAGTGAAAGCCGGCGATGTTTTGGCCGATGGTCCGGCGACGGAAAATGGCGAACTGGCGCTCGGCCAGAATATTTTGGTGGCGTTCATGCCGTGGGAGGGTTATAACTTTGAAGACGCCATCATTCTTTCCGAACGCTTGGTCCAGGACGACCGTTATTCTTCCATTCATATTGAAAATTATATTTGCGAAGTGCGCGAAACCAAGCTCGGGCCTGAAGTCGTAACTTCGGATATCCCGAATGTCTCGGAAGAAAAATTAAAAAATCTTGACGAGGAAGGCGTTATCCGAATCGGCGCCAATGTTTCTTCCGGCGATATTTTGGCCGGTAAGATTACGCCCAAAGGCGAAACTGAACTTTCGGCGGAAGAAAAATTATTGCGCGCGATTTTCGGCGAAAAGGCGCGGGACGTTCGCGATTCTTCTTTATATCTGGAACACGGCACTTCCGGCAAAGTGATTGATATAAAAATTTTCTCTCGCGATAACGGCGATAAATTGCCGGCGGGCATGATTAAGATGATTCAGATTACCGTCGCGTCTTTGCGCAAGGTGCAAGTCGGCGACAAGATGGCCGGCCGGCATGGCAATAAAGGCGTTATTTCCAAAATCGTGCCGGTTGAAGATATGCCTCATTTGGCCGACGGCACGCCGATGGATATTATTTTAAGCCCGCTGGGCATTGTCTCCCGCATGAACTTGGGCCAGGTTTTGGAAACTCATTTGGGTTTGGCGGCAAAAACTTTGGGCTATAAAGTGGCGACACCGGTTTTTAAGGGCGTGAGCGAAAAAGCGATTAGCGACGAGCTGGAAAAAGCCGGTTTTTCTCGCGACGGCCGAATCCAGCTTTTTGACGGCCGGACCGGCGCGGCGTTCCATCACAAATCCAATGTTGGTTATATTTATATGTTAAAGCTCAATCATTTGGTGGCGGATAAAATGCATCAGCGCTCTATCGGACCATATTCTTTGATTACCCAACAGCCATTGGGCGGCAAGGCGCAGTTCGGCGGCCAAAGGTTCGGCGAAATGGAAGTGTGGGCGCTGGAGGCCTATGGCGCGGCGCACACCTTGCAGGAAATTTTGACGATTAAATCCGACGATATTATCGGCCGGTCCAAGGCGTATGAAGCAATTATCAAAGGCGAACCGATTTTGAATTTGAATATTCCGGAAAGTTTCAATGTTTTAATGCGCGAATTAAAGGGCTTGGGTTTGAATGTTCAGCTTTTAAAGGAAGGCCGGATTATTGACGAGAGCGAACTGGAGCCGAAAGAAGAGAAACGGTGGGGAAGAGATGAAGGGCCGGAGGAGAAATAATATTTCGTAACGCGTAACCCGTAATGCGTAACGCGTAATAATGAGAATTAAAATTTTAATTTATGCTTACTCGCGACACGGAAAATTTAATCTTTGACGCCATTCGCCTGGCTTTGGCGTCG
>CAZLRS010000013.1:0-9809 GCA_964562085.1 uncultured Gammaproteobacteria bacterium
TGAGAGTTTTCAGTTCGTCATAGTCCCGTCTTAGTTGTTCACAGGGAGAGGGCATGGGGGGGAATATTTTATTTCAATATTTTATTCTGCAATTTTTTAGCTTCAAAAATAAAAAAATCCTGCCACTCGCCATCTTTCATTTTAATTATCATTTTGGGATAATCCTTGACTTCTTTGGCTTGGCAAAAACGGCCGGCCAACTGCAGATAATCAATATGCCAGTCAAATTTTATTTTGGCTTTCTTAACTAATTCGTTTATTGATAATTTTCCTTTTTTAATAATCAAATACAAATCAATAAAATCCCGCGCCCGCGGTTTTTGATAAATGGTGAATAATTTATTGACGGCAATGTCCAATAGACCGTCCACGGCCAGCGAACCGATTTTAATTTTTCGTTCTATGCGCGGAAAAGGAAAAAAAGTGAACTCCGTCTTAATGATATTGCCATCATTCAAATGCAAAAAAAATAAATTGCGATTGAAACTATTTTCGCTGTCTATTTCTTTTATGCCGCATTTTTTTGCGATTGATTTGAAAAAAACATAAACCGCCCGCGGGTCAACTTCGGTTTCGGAAAAAAAATCCAAGTCCTCGGACAAACGATGCCGGAGATAATATTCGGCCAAGGCGGTGCCGCCGGTCAAATAAAAAAAACGGCTGATTTCCTTATCGGCGGAAATAGCGGACAAAATCTTTTTTTGATTAGCGCTTAATATTGACTTTACGGCCATAAAACTGATTTTAAATATTTCTTTTTTACCGGGTCAAGTTGAAGTTTGGACCAATTTTTCTTCAAAACTTTTTTATCAAGTTTGTCTTGGCTCAAGCCAAAATTAACCAATTGTTCAATTTTCCAAATGGCATAGGCGACCTTGTCTTGTTTAATTTTTTTGGTGTCGGTTGACCAATTATACATAAATATTTGTTATTCCTTGCCTTAATTATAGCAAATTTTAAGGTTATAATCAATCTCAGGCAGAAGCAAGCTTTGCGATTATCGGGCAAAAAATTTAAAAATAAAAAATAAAAAAAAACTCAATATCCAAAACCCAAGGTCTTAAAATCTCACCGAGGGACGGCCCGCACTACGAGAATCCCGAAAGACGGGATAAACCCTGTCCAAACGCGGCCGGCGATAGTCACGAGCCCAGAGGAAGCTCGGAACGTAGCCGGAAAGGTAGTTGCCCACAAGCCAATTAATTTTTCCTTGGCCTGCATAATCATCAATAGCGATTTGTTTTTCTCGCAGATAGGCAATCCAAAGAATGAGATTGGCTTCGGGCGTGAGACCGGATTCGTTTTCGTATTGTTCGGTGGTTTGCTCTTTGCCTTGCTCGTCTTGGTATTGTCCGGTTTGCATGAGTTTAAGATATTCTTCGGGTGATTTGCCGGCCTCTATTTGTTTTCTGTTGTTAATTGTCTGTCCTTTGCCTTTAGCGGGCAAATCAGGCATATCTTCAAGCAGTAATAATTGCCAGGCATTGGTTGGGTCTTCCTGCAAAAGTTCTTTCTTGTACTTCCCTCCTCTAGCTTCTTTGGTCTTGCCGTCGTAGTTTTGGACGCTATATTCAATTTGTTTGTCTTCGGGCGTATGGAGATTGTCGCATTGGGTCAGGTCGTCCCAAACGTCAATAGGATTTTTTTCATTAAGGTCCAACTTTTTGCCATCAGTGCCTTTAATGCCTCCCTGTTTTTTGTTGGTTTCAAATAATACCTGTTTGTAGCGCTCAATCAAAACCGAGATGGGCATGGCAAAAGGAACGATGAGGAGTTTTTTAAATCCTTGGTTGATTTTAGTTTCTAATATTTCTTTTTTTTCTTTCATTCTTTCGGTAATGTCTTGATAGCTGGGAAAAGCGTATTCTTTGCCATCTATTCCTTTGATGCCCATTTCGCCGGTGGAGAGCGTTTCCAGGATACTAACCTCGGTCAGGGTTTGCTTTTGCTGTTCATACTGCTGTTTGAGGTCGGGGAAATACTCAAAAAAACAGAGTTTTTCTTTTAGAGCGTCCCTTTTCCGCTCAATTTCCACCCTTAATCCCTTGGCTCTGGCCAAATCCCCTGTTTCCAACGCTTGCTCGTACGCCAAATCAAACTCTTGTTTGAGAGTTTTCAGTTCGTCGTAGTCCCGTCTTAGTTGTTCACAGGGAGAGGGCATAGATGGCAAATTTAGGTTAAAATCTTATTATTATTTTATCATAATTATGTATTTCGGACAAACAAAGTCAATGACGCCAAATTTCAAAATAAAACCGCAACAAAGCGGGAATATCTTGAAATAATCATTTTTTTCTGCTATGTTTAATATGCTTAATAAGCATTGCGGGATCGTCTAATGGTTCCGACGCAGTCGGAAAGGTGGAAATGAGCCGAAGGCGAATGCCGATGGATGCGACCCTGGGAGCATCCAGCGCCACCTAGGACAGGGGCGAAGCCCCGCTAGTAAATCAGTGTTAATATTTGGATTTTAGAAAAATAAATATAGAATATTGCGGGATCGTCTAATGGTAGGACACGGCACTCTGGATGCCGGTATCATGGTTCGAGCCCATGTCCCGCAGAAAATGATTTCTAAAATCGGCTTCTGGCCGATTTTAGAAATTACCTGCTATGGCATGGGCTCGAACAGGTCAGAAGTGAAACAAGATTTTTTGCGGAAGCAAAAAATCGCAGTTGAACGCCGACAAATGCGACCATCAGGAGCATTTGGCGCTGACCGCGACAAGGAGCGAAGCGACGCGGAAGCCCATGTCCCGCAGTAAAAATCGCACTTTAAAAAATGAAAAGGAGAAAAAACGATGAGAGACATCAACCAGCTAAGAATGGAAAAGAGATTTTGTTCGCCAGCCGCTTCTTTAAGCGCTTTATTTGATCTCGTTAAAAAAACGGGATTAACGCCGATAGAATACTCTGACAAAAAAATAACTCAAACCGTTTATTTGCTTGATGACGAGCAAATTTGGTCATTGGGAGTATCGCTCAAAGCACGGCGCTTCCTTCGCGATTATTCTTCGGGAATTACTGGCGTCGAAATTGGCAATTGCGATTTTCGGTTTGAAATCAAAACCGAAACTAGCGAAGCCGATGTGAAACAAAAAGAAATTCAGGCCACCACCTTGAATGAAGCGACGGAATTGGCTCGCGAAATATTTCCTGGGATTCGGCCGTATCTTTTGGTGGAATATCAACGCCAGCACTTCGTCCAGCCAAAATCCAATTCTTGGTATCGGGTTACGATTGACGACAATCTGCGATTTTGGTTTTTCCCAGCCGGAGAAGCCAAGGCGATTTGCATTAAAGATTTTGGCCTGGCCGGAGATATTATTCGCCTGGAAATCAAAGTTGACCCGGCGCGCGAACAAGCGGCGGCGGTAATGAATCTGATTAATGGATTGGCAAAAATCGGCGCTCAACCGATAATTTCCAAAAAATTTGAGGGTCTGAACGCGATTAAATTTTGGCTGGACAAAACTGCCAGCAATCCAATGACCAAGGAGTTGCCAGATTGCGAAATTGAAGCGAAATTAACCATCGCCACGCCAATTAATCCCAATGCATTTTTTGCTTCAATGAAAAATCTTTTCGTGGCCGAAACCAAGCCAATTGTCGTTGACCCCACTTATCCCTTCACCATGACCACCGCCAGCGTCAATCATTATTGGCGTAAAAAAGGAGAGGCTGACTCAACTACGGAAGGCATAAAGATATTATCGCGCGGCACAATCGCGCGTCCGGTTTTGAAAAGCCATACAACGCTGATTAATCAGCGGTTGGGAATTATTGAAAGAAAGGAGATAAAAGGCAAGCGCTTTTTACCCGCTCAAACAACTTTCTTGGAAGTTATAAGACAAAATGGATTTAACCCGGACGAATTGGAATATCTGGGCTATTGCCTGCGCAGCCGTAAAGCAATTTGGCTTTCTGACCGCGAAACCGGCCGAATCTACCACGTCTCCCTAGACCGATGCACCGCGCGTGGAAAAAATCCTTTGTACCAAATAGAAATTGAGTACAGCGGGATTTTGGATGGACGCGGTTTTATTCCGGCTGGATTAAAAGAAGCGAAGGAGCAGATTATTAAAAAAACAACCTTTCTGGCGGAAAAAATTATCGCTTTTGCGGAAAATAAAGGCATCAAACTTTCAGCCGGCGAAAAAAAAATTAATTGGCTGGCTGAATAAAAGTATAAATCCCTGAAACCAATCGGCTTCAGGGATTTTTTTGTTTATGGCAAATCGTAAATCTAAAATAAATTCACCACTTCCTGCGCCACGTCCCGGCTCACGGTCGGAACCGGAGCGGGAGCGGAATCAGCCCCCTCATCCGCTTTAGGCGAATCAACCGTAGCCGGTTCAATCAATTCCGCCAACGGCTCAACATTTTCTTGAATAAGCGCCCGAATCACCGCGTTGGACCCGGTTGATTCCAAAATCGCATTTTCCACAATATCTTTATTTTTCATTTCCATCAACCGCTCCTGAAAAAACTTGCTTGGCACCGCGATATCCAAGGTCTGGCCTCGGCACGCCAGCGGCCGGCTGATTTTCAAAAGCGCGGACAAGCTGTAATTTTTATGGGTTAATTTTTCCACCACCGCGCTCCAATTTTTTTCAATTTTATCAAAATCCGCCGGATTATCCGATTCCAATTTTTCTTTCACTGCCTCTTTCTCTTCTTTAACTTCCGCCTTCCCTTCCGCCTTAACTGCTTCAATTTTTTTTTCTACAATTTTATCGGCTACGTCGATTGTTTTGTGTTCTATGTTATATGTTCCATGTTCCATGTTACCCAATCCAATCACCGCCATTTCCAACGGCAGTTGTTGAATCGGCGCGGATTTCAATTCCTGCCGTTTCGCTAAAAATAATTCAACCATGGCGATTAAATCGCCATAGTTTAATCCGCCGGCGAATTTTTCCACCGCTTTTTCCTGCGCCTCATCCAGTTCAATCCCAAAATCAGCCAGCTTATTATCGGTTTTGACCAATAAAATTTTTCTCAAAAATTCCACCAAATCATCGGCAAATCTTGACAAATCCACGCCGTCTTCCACCAATTTATTGATTAATTCAATCGCCGCCGTGGAATTTTTTTCCAGCAAAAATTCCAAAAACGCAATCACGCTGGAATAATCCGAGCGCGGTAAAACCAGTTCCGCCTGTTCCGCGGAAATGTCATCGCCCAAGGTGAGGATTTTCCCCAACAAACTTTCCGCGTCGCGAACGCAATTTTCCGAATAAACAATTACATCTTTTAAAACTTTTTCCTCCACTTTTTTGCCTTCTTCTTTAATCAAGCGTTGCAATCGTTTCAGTAAGTCCTCGGAAGAAACACGTTTGAAATCAAAACGCTGACAGCGGGAAATAATCGTCTGGGGCACTTTATGAATTTCCGTAGTGCACAAAATAAAAATCGCGTGCGAGGGCGGCTCTTCCAGGGTCTTTAACAGCGCGTTAAAAGCCGAGGTGGAAAGCATGTGCACCTCGTCAATGATGAAAACTTTATACTTGCTTTTATTCGGCGTAAACCGCGCGTTCTCAATGATATTCTCCCGCACATTGTCCACGCCGGTGTGCGACGCCGCGTCAATCTCAATCACGTCAATGGAGCTGGCGGAAACAATGCCAAGGCAAGACGAACATTGATTACACGGTTCGCTCTCCCCCGCCTGGCGATTTTCGCAATTGACCGATTTGGCGAACAGCCGAGCGGTCGTGGTTTTACCCAAACCGCGCAAGCCGGTAAAAAGATAGGCATGACCGATTTCGCCCCGTTCCAACTCGTGCTGAAGCGTGATTTTAATATGATTCTGGCCGATCAAATCCTTGAAACTCTGGGGCCGATATTTGCGGTATAAAGTTGACATAATTTAATGATGATTCTTTACAGCTTTCAGTTTAAATTAAAAGGCCAAAAGTGTCAAAAAAACAAAAAAATATTGAATATCAAATCCGTCCGGATTACCATCCGAGCAAATATTCAATATTTAATTGACTATGATTCCGGCTCCGGTTTTCTGCCTAATTCCCCGATTTTTGACCGCTGGATTATTTCGCTGATGACTAAGCTTCTTTCTTTGCCGTATTTTGTTCTGGATAATTGTTTTACCGAATCCGCCAAATCGGCATTGCCTTCGCCGGGCAGAGGGAAGCAGTGCATATTGAATGTTTCCGAAGCGGTATTGTCAATCAGCAATCGGACATAGGCGTTGAATTTTTCAATATTCATCACATCGTGCTCGTTGACGCGCGGGGCCAATTGCTTCGCTATCAGTTCGGCGTCATTGACGCCCACGCGGAAACTGATAATCGTGCCGACATTGCCGAACACCGCGTCACGAACTTTAGTATCGTTACCTTGCGTCAATTGCGCGATGTATTGATGGCCGATGGTTAAATCCAATTTATATTTTCTTGCTTCCGCCAAAATAATGGAAATGCTGTCGGTGATGAAATTCTGGAACTCGTCAATGTATAAATAAAAATCTCGGCGCTGATTTTCCGGCATATCGGCCCGCGCCAGCGCCGCCATCTGCAATTTGGAAACGGCAATCAGGCCCAACAAAGCGCTGTTGGTCTCGCCGATCCGGCCTTTGGACAAATTCAACAGCAAAATTTTCCCGCTATCCATCACTTCGCGGAAATTAAAGCCGGATTTCGGCTGGCCGATGATATTCCGCATGATTTCGTTTTCCACGAACCGGCCGGTTTTGGAAATAACGTAAGAAAGCATATCCGCCGCCGTGCTGCCTTTTTGCGACGCGGCGTATTCCCTTTCCCAAAAATCTTTAACCAAAATATCTTTAACGTGTTCCAATTTTTTTCGCCGGAAATCGCTATCGGTGAAAATTCGCGGCAGTTCCACCAACGTCCCGGGATTTTCCTGGTCAGCCATCAACGCCAATAAAGCGTTTCTCATATAATGTTCAAACATCGGACCGCCCATCGCCGGGTCGGGCAATAATTTATAAAAAATATTAATCATTTCCTGCGCCGCGAAATCCCTCTCCGACGGGCTGTTGGCTTCCAGCATATTCAAACCCATCGGCCGTTCCATGTCGGACGGGTCGAAATAAATCGTGTCTTTCACGCGCTCCTCGGGGATATGCGGTAAAATATCTTCAATTAAAGAGCCGTGCGGGTCAACGACGCAAACGCCTTTGCCATTTTTAATATCATTAATCGCCAAATTCGCCATCAGCCAGGACTTGCCGGTGCCGGTCATACCGATAATATACACGTGCCGCTGGCGGTCTTTATCTTTTATCCGAACTAAGGCGTTTTCACCGCGATAAGAATTCTCGCCCAAAATCAAACCCTCTTTCGGCATTGTTACCGGCGGCGCCAAACGTTTCGCTTGCAACCAGCGGATGTTGGCGATTTCCGTGCCCGGCAAAGGCAAATGCCACAAAGAAACTATTTCCTCGGTGTTTAAAACCATTCTGATTTTATTGTCATAACGGCGATAAATAAAATCATGGATAAATTTATTGCCAATGCCTTTGATCACCGCCTTGAAACTGTTGGCGGTTTCATAATTTGAATATTGGGAAAAAGAATTGGCGAGCTGGCGTAAAATGCCTTTGGCCTGCTCCTCAAAAGGCGCAAACGCGACTAGTCGGACATTGACATCCAAGCCGGCCTTGCCGGCTTTTTCTTCAATCAATTTTAAAGTTTGTTCTTCTGAAGGCGACAAACGGTAATTAACAGTCGGGGCCAAATTTTGCTTGTCGTCTTTTTCGCCACTGGATAAAATATCCGCCGACCGGCTTAAAACTCCCAAAACGCCGCCGCCGGAATTGGCTTTCATGGCTTTTTCCAAATTTTTGCCTTGTTGCATCGCCTTGGCCACTTTCAACCCGTAACGACGCCATTCTTTCCGCGCCGAACGCATGGTGAATTGCGCGGCGGCTGTCATGCCCGCCGGCAATTCCGCCAAAACACTCAACAGCGCGATCATCGGGTCGGCGTCCATATTTTTATACGTCTTAATCGGGAACATCGCCCGTTTCGCCAATTTCAAATAACCGGCCGCGACAATTCCGCGGGCGGAAAAAATATTATAATCCTCAATCGGTTCAATCTGGCAATGCGGATAAACGGAAAGGAATTGCTGTTGGATGTATTCTTCCAAATGCGCCGGCGCCGCCAAATAAAAATTAATCATCCCCTCGCCGTCAGCGACGATTTCAAGCGTCCAATCGTCATTACGGCCGAACAGCCACGCCTTCATGCCTTTTTGCGCTTTAATGCCGCCCAAATTGGCGTATAAATTTTCCACGCCGGAAAAAACTTCCTTGATGCTTTTGCTTTTTTCTTCATGTTCATCAGCCGTCTTCGGCACCGTCAAAAGAAAAATCTTTTTCTGAAAAACCGCCGGAAAAAATCGACTTGACCGGAAAACCAAACGCAAAATAAAAACCACCGCCAAAATAATCGCGGCGACAATCAAAACTACGCTCCCGATGCTGACGGCTTGTTCAAGCCAGCCGGATGGGAGATTATAAGTCAGTCCGGATTGTGAGGGAATGCCGTAATCCATAAAAATTTCAAATTACGCGTTACGGGTTACGCGTTACCTTAAGAACGCTGTCTGTCTTAATTTTAGCCGTTTGTTCCAAGAAAAATTTATTAACGCCGGGAATGGTTTTTAGCCACTCGCGGATGAGCTGAAAAATTTTCTTCACCTGAATCACCGGTTTGACCGCCAATTTTAAAATTTTTATCGCCGTTTCTTCGCCCTTCTGCTTGAAAATCGCCTGCTCTTCGGCTGTCATCTGCAAATAAATTTCGCCTAGGCCATCTTCCAAAATACTTTCAATTTTCTTGTATTCATCAAATGTCGCGGCATTCTGACTGGGCGGCAAAAGCCCTGGCGTCACGCCGGCGCTACCGGCGGTTTCCGGCTGTTCATAAAAGGTCTGGGGTTCGTGTTCCGCTTTTAATTCGCTCGCCTTTTCCGGCGAAATAATGGCTTCTTTTTCCGGCAACTTTAAGCCCTCCTCTTTTAAGAGGTTTTTAATTTCACCGGAATTAAGTTTTGATTTCAACGCAGACATGGGAGATAGCTTTTAGCTTATAGCTGTTAGCTTATAGGTTTTATTTTAATCACAACTGATGTCTAACAGCTAAAAGCTATCAGCTAACAGCTTCATTATACCACAACTATTATTTTTGTGATATAATGTGTTATAATAAAGTCAACAACTTTTTAACCCCAAGTTCCCATGCCCCAACCGAATATTGAAATTTTAAAATCCAAAAAAAGCAAGCTAAGCTGGATTAATGTTTTGGACGCGCAAAAACGCGAAATTGATTATTTGAAAAGCAAATTCAAATTCAACGAGTTGGATCTGGCCGATGCCTACGCCGATGCCTACGCTCAACGCCCAAAATTCAATATCTACGGCAATTATTGCTTCTTAATCCTGCAATTTCCGATTTATAACCAGCAAACTCGCCTGATTGAAGCGGAAGAAATAGATTTTTTTATTGATAAAAACGCCATTATTACCGTCCACAAAAACAATCTGCCGCCAATGGTTGAGCTTTTTAATTTATGCGCCAGCAACGGTTTTTACCGCGAACAATACCTTTCCGGCTCAAACGCCGATTTTATTTACGAAATCATCACCCGTTTGCAAGAATATTGTTATCCGATTTTAGACCACATCAGCTTGGATATTGAAAATATTGAAAACAATATCCTGGCCGGCCGCGAAAAACGGATGGTAACGGCGATTTTGTACATCAAAAGGAATATTCTGACCACCATTAAAATCATGGAGGCGCATAAAACCGTGATTG
>CAZLRS010000014.1:0-9672 GCA_964562085.1 uncultured Gammaproteobacteria bacterium
GATTTAAAAGCATCTCTGAAAGCATCGGACAGTTTGAAAGTTTCGAGATTTAGCAGGGTTAATGAAGGCTGACAGCTTACTCGAGGAAATAAAGTCCAGAATAGATATTGTTGAGTTCATATCTGATTATGTCCCTTTAAAGAAATCCGGCCAGAACTACAAAGGACTCTGTCCCTTCCACTCCGAAAAAACCCCGTCGTTCATGGCGAACCGCGACCGTCAGATGTGGCGCTGTTTCGGCTGTAATGAAGGCGGGGACATTTTTGATTTTTTAATGAAGATTGAAAGTTTGGAATTTCCGGACGCGTTGAAGATGCTGGCGGAAAAAGCCGGCGTCGTTTTGAAAAATACGAACGTTAAATTGGAAACAAAAAAAGGCCGGCTTTATGACGTCGGCGAATTGGCCGCGAAACTCTGGCATAAAATTTTAATGGACTCGCCGGCGGCGCAAAGCGTCCGCGACTATTTAAAACAGCGCGGTTTGAGCGAAGAAACGATTGAAGATTTTCGGCTCGGCTACGCGCCGGACAGCTGGGATAATCTGATTAATTTTTTGCGAACCAGAAAATATTCAGACCAGGAAATTTTTTTGGCCGGCTTGTCGGTGAAAAAAGAGCGGGGGAGCGGGTATTACGACCGGTTCCGCGGCCGGCTGATGTTTCCGATTCTGGATTTGTCCGGCCGGGTGGCGGGCTTCGGCGGCCGGGCGCTGAAAGCGGAGGAAAACGCCAAATACATCAACACCCCGCAAACCGCGGTTTACAATAAAAGTTTGATCGTCTACGGCCTGTATCAAGCCAAAGACGCGATCAAAAAAGCCGACCTCGGCGTTTTGGTGGAGGGCTACATGGATGTGATTCCGTCGCATCAAGCGGGAATTAAAAATGTCGTGGCTATTTCCGGCCCGGCCCTGACTTTGGAACAAGTGAAAATTCTGAAACGCTATACCAATAATTTGGCGCTGGCCTTGGATATGGACGCCGCCGGCCAGATGGCGGCCTTGAGAAGCATTGACACGGCCTTGCAAGAAGAAATGAATGTGAAAGTGATTACTCTGCCGTTCGGCAAGGACCCGGGCGAGTGCGTCAAAAATAATCCGGACGATTGGATCCGGGCGATCGCTGGCGCCAAGCCGATCATGGAATATTTTTTTGAGCGCGCTTTCGCTCAATATGATATTCAAAAACCGGAAAATAAAAAATTGGCGGCGAAATTGTTGCTGGAAAAAATTCTTAAGCTCGGGAGCCAGGTTGAGCGCGATTATTGGCTGAAAGAGCTGGGACAGAAATTAGATGTCGCGGAAAGCGTTTTGCGCGAATTGGCGGTTAAGGCCGAAAATCGGCGGGAAGGAAAAGCTGTAACAAAAGGCGAAGCTCAAACGTCTAAATCAACGGAAAAAACCGGCAACAGCGTTTTTGCGCGCTTGCTGGCGTCTTTAATCGTTTGCCCGCCTTTGCTTAAAGAAGTCATTGCCGGCCTGGAGCCGGATTTTCTGGCGATCGAGGCCGATTGCGAGCTTTACAAAAATTTGGCATCATTTTATAATAAAGTTATCCATTCAATTGAATCCTTGCCGGCGGAAAAGCCGTTTTATCTGCCCGATGGCGAAGAATTTGATTTATATCGGCAATTTGATGATTATCTCAAGGAAAACGGCGTGAATGACGCGAGCCGCCAACCGTGGCAGGACGCGTTTTGGTCAGCGCAAAATGATTTTGCCGATCTTGACGCCAGGAGTATCAAGGAGGAAGCCGTTTCTTGGTTAAGAAGTTTGAAAAAAAATTATCTGGAGCGAAAAATCAGAAAATTGCAATTGGCGATGGAAGAAGCGGAAAAATCAAACGATTTGGAAAAGGTTAAAGATATTTGTTCAGAATTGAACGATTTAATTAAACAAAAAGGAGCTTATTAATCACGAAAACTCAAACTAAATCCGAGCAATGACCCGAAATTTATTTGCATTCGGGTTGTTTGATTTTGCGTATTAAAAAATGAAAAAGAAAATCACAAAAATCAAGAAATCGCTGAAAAAGAAAGCAGTGAAAAGGGCGGTAAAAAAACCGGTGAAAAAGAAAAAGCCGGCAATTTTTAAGCGCGCCAAAAAAATCCAAAAGCCGAAAGCGAAAAAAGCGTTGAAGAAAAAAATCAAAGCTAAAGTCAAGGCGATAAAAGCGGAAGCGCCTCAAGTGAATGAAGATGGGCTCACGGCGCTGATTAAGAAGGGGCGTCTGCGCGGATTTATTACCGAGCAGGAAATTTTGATTTCTTTGCCGGAGCTGGAAGAATATGTTGACCGCTACGAAGAGTTGCTCGGCGATTTGGATAAATTGAATGTTAATATTGTGAAAGAAGGCAGTTTTTTCGGCAAGCCCGAACCGCCGAAAATTGAAACGACCACGGCCAAGGCGGTGAAAGCGAAATCCATTGAGCAGATGGATTTGGGCGAAATTTCCGCCGACTCTATTCAGATGTATCTGCGCGAAATCGGCAAGGTGCCATTGTTGAACTCGGAAGAAGAAGTGGCTTTAGCCAAGGCGATGGAAAAGGGCGACATTGAAGCGAAACAAAAAATTATCAAATCAAATTTGCGCCTGGTGGTTTCCATCGCTAAAAGATTCACCGGCAAGAGCTTGTCGTTGCTGGATTTGATTCAGGAAGGCAATATCGGTTTGTTCCGCGCGGTGGAAAAATTTGATTATAAAAAGGGCTACAAGTTTTCCACTTATGCGACGTGGTGGATTCGGCAGGCGATTACCCGCTCTTTGGCCGACCAATCGCGCACCATCCGCATTCCAGTGCACATGGTGGAAAATATCAACAAGTTCCAGCAGGTGGAACGCCGGCTGGTGCAGGAATTGGGGCGCGAAGCGATGCCGGAAGAAATCGCGTCGGAAATGGGCGAAGAATTGGTCAAAGTCAATCACATTATCAAGATTTCGCAGGAAACGATTTCTTTGGGCACGCCGGTGGGCGATGAAGGCGAAGACAGCATTTTGGAAGATTTTATTGAAGACCAAAAAACCTTGCCGCCGGACCGCCGCGCGGCTTTGGAAATTTTGCGCAATTATGTCCGGGACGTAATGTTGGAATTGACGCCCAGAGAGCAGAAGGTTTTGGAAATGCGTTTCGGGTTGCTGGATGGCGTGTCGCATACGCTGGAGGAAGTCGGCCGAGAGTTTGATGTCACGCGCGAACGCATCCGCCAGATTGAAGCCAAGGCGTTGGAGAAAATTGAAAAGATTAAGGGGATTGAGAAGTTGAAGGACTATTAATTGCGTAACGCGTAACCCGTAACGCGCAACCCGTAAATTTATGGAGGGAGAAATTAATAATTTTTACAATTTAGAAGCGTGGCAAGCGGGGCATAAGTTGGTTTTAGAAATTTATAAATTAACTCTTGATTTCCCGAAAGAAGAAATATACGGCATTGTTAGTCAATTACGAAGAGCGTCAAGCTCTATAACCGCGAATATTGCCGAGGGATTTGAGAGATACCATTTTAAAGACAAGATAAAATTTTATTATCAGGCGCGTGGTTCGGTCGCGGAAGTACAAAATTTTTTAATTCTCGCTAAGGATTTAGGGTATATTAATTTTGAAGTTTGTAAAAATTTAGGCGAAATGGCTAATCGAGTGAGGCAGTTAATTAATGGCTTGATTCGTTCCATTGAAAAGCAAATTTGTTAATAAATAATTACGCGTTACACGTTACGGGTTACGCGTTACGATAATTTATTATTGACATTCCCCTAATTTTTTGCTAACATTTCTTAGTAAGTTTGGACATTTTATACATAATAATAATCCGCGATAGCTCAATGGTAGAGCGCCTCGCTGTTAACGAGGATGTTCCAGGTTCGAGCCCTGGTCGCGGAGCGAGTAAAATAAAAAATACCCTTTCAGGGTATTTTTTGTTTTATCCGCCATCGTCGGCGGGCTCGAACAGGGTAGCAGCGACCAGCGACAATGAGCGAAATAAGCGGTTCAAATCGCTTTTTACTTTGACCTTTTCTGCCAGCAATGATAAAATAATGAGAGAAATTAAAAATTATTGGTCTTAAATTTTATTTGAATAATGTATGACAAAACATTGGCACGCTTTGCCATTAGCAAAAGTTTTCAGCGAGGTGGAAAGCAAAAAACAAGGCCTCGCCGACTCGGAGGCGGCAAAAAGATTGAAAGAGTTCGGGCGGAATACCCTGCCCCAAGAAAAGCCGTATTCCAAGATACGGTTGTTTTTGAGCCAATTCAACAGTCCCTTGATCTATATTTTGCTGGCGACAGTGGTGATTTCATTTTTACTCAAGCATTATTCAGATACGGTTTTCATTCTCTTTGTGTTGCTCATCAACACCACCGTTGGCTTTTATCAAGAGAACCAGGCCAATCAGTCGTTGCTGGCTTTAAAGAAAATGGTCAAAATCAGAGTGAGGGTTTTGCGGGCGGGCCGGGAAAGAGAAATTGACAGCGAGGAGCTGGCGGTCGGCGATGTGGTGTTTTTGAAATCGGGAGATAAAGTCCCGGCCGACGGACGCATTATTGAAGCGAAAAATTTAAAAGTCAACGAAGCCAGTTTGACCGGCGAATCGCAAGCGGTGGAAAAGAAAGCCGATGCCGTTATTCCCGAATCGGCTTCGCCGGCGGAAAGAATAAATTTGGTTTTCATGGGGACAATCGTGGAGGAAGGGCGGGCAACGATTGTAGTGGTCGCCACCGGCCTTGAGACGCAAATCGGGGAGGTGGTTTCACTGCTTAAAGAAACCAAAGAACGCCAGACCCCGCTTCAGAAAAAAATCGCTTCGCTTTCAAAAATTACCGGCGCGTTCGTTCTTTCCATCATCTCGGTCATTATCATCATCGGCTATTTTACGGGAAAATCTTTTGCCGATATTTTCCTGGCTTCAATCGCTCTGGCGGTTTCGGCCATACCCGCCGGCCTCTTGCCCGCTATCACCGTCATTTTGGTTTTGGGAATGCGGCGAATTCTCAAACAGAACGGCCTGGTCAGAAAATTGGCCGCCACCGAAACCTTGGGTAGCGTTACCGTCATCTGCACCGATAAAACCGGCACGCTTACTGAAGGGAAAATGCAAGTGAGCCAAGTTTTAACCAGCACCAAGGAATTATTGAGCGACAGCTTAAATGGTCTGGCCAAGGGCGAACATGCCAATGGCGTTGAATCGCATATCTCGGCGTTAAAAATCGCCACCTTAACCAACGAGGCCTTTATAGAAAATCCGGAAGCGGAATTGCAGGCATGGGTGGTGCGAGGCCGGCCGACCGACCGGGCGCTGCTTTTGGCCGGGATGCAGTCGGGCTTGAATAAGTCGGAGCTGGAAAAGCAATATCCCGTATTGGACCGAATCAGTTTTGAATCAGTCCATAAATTCGCCGCCACGCTTTTGCGCCAAGACGAGAAGCGCAACATGCTTTATGCGATCGGCGCGCCCGAGGAAATCATCGCCCGTTCCGCTGATTTGGATGTTGATGGCAGAAAAGAAAAATTAGGCACGGCGCAGGCGGACAAATTAATCAAAAAATTGGAAGCACTCACGCAAAAGGGCTTGCGCGTCCTGGCTTGCGCTCATAAAAGTTACGATGCCAAAACAAAATACCGGAATTTGGCCGGATTAGTCAAAGACCTTTCTTTAGTTGGTTTTATCGCGCTTAAAGACCCGCTTCGCCCGGACACCAAACATTCAATTTCGGTGACAAAAAAAGCCGGCATCCGCACCGTCATTGTGACGGGAGACCATAAGTTCACCGCCCAAGCCATTGCCGAAGAAATCGGCCTTAAAGCCAAGGCCGAAAATATCATTGAGGGCAAAGATTTGGAGACAATCAGCGACGACGAATTAAAAGAAAAATCAAAAACCATTTCCATTTACGCCCGCGTGTCTCCGCGCCACAAATTAAGAATCGTTAACGCGCTCCAGGCCAACGGCGAAGTGGTGGCTATGATTGGCGACGGCGTTAATGACGCTCCGGCCCTCAAAGCCGCCGATATCGGCGTGGCGGTCGGTTCCGGCACGGATGTGGCGAAAGAGGTGGCCGATTTGGTATTGCTGGATGACAATTTTAAAACCGTGATTAAGGCGGTGGAGCAAGGCCGGGTGATTTTCGGAAACGTTCGCAAAGTATTTATGTATCTGGTGGCGGATGATTTTTCCGAGCTTTTTTTATTTTTAGCCAGCATGGCCATGGGTTTCCCGCTGCCGTTGTTGCCCGCCCAGATTCTTTGGATTAACCTGGTTGAGGACGGATTTCCGGATATCGCGCTCACCACCGAGCAAGAAACCGCGGGGGTAATGGATGAGAAACCGAGAAATCCCAAAGAGCCGATTTTGAATAAACCGTTAAAACTTTGGCTGACCGCCATTTTCTTTATTACCGGTTTGGCGGCGTTTCTATCGTTTTTCTGCCTGTGGAAATTAACCGGAGATTTATCCAAAACTCGGACAATCGTCTTCGCTTTAATGTGCGTTGACTCCCTGGTTTTCGCTTTCAGCGTTCGTTCGTTCAAAAGAACAATTTTCAGAAAAGACATACTTGCCAATCGCTATTTGGTCGGAGCGGTAGCGATCGCGGCCATCTTGCTTCTCGGCGCCATTTATTTGTCGCCCTTGCAAAAACTTTTAGCCACGCAATCATTGGTTTTGACCGAGTGGCTGATTATTTTCGGCATCAGTTTGACGGAAATTTTATTGATTGAATTTTCCAAGAAAAGAGTTTTTAGCCATTCAACCGGTTAGCCCGGCGTCGTTAACGGCTTGGCTTTAGCGCGCGATACAATCAATGGGATGCGATCAATCATAATAGCGGGTTTTCCCATTAAGGAATGCCCGCTTTTATTTTAATTTTAACTCGGGTCTGTTATAATTGGATTACCAAATTAAAATTATTTATGGCTTACGACTTGATTGTGATCGGCGGCGGACCGGCCGGACTGATGGCGGCCGGACAAGCGGGGGAGCGCGGCGCTCGGGTTTTGTTGCTGGAAAAAAATGCTCGGCCGGGCGTCAAACTGTTACTCACCGGCGGCCAGCGCTGCAACTTGACCAATCGCATCAGCGCCAAAGAAATGGTCAAGGTTTTCGGGCCCAATGGCAAATTTTTATTTTCCGCCCTGTCTCGTTTTGACGCCGATGACACGATTGATTTTTTTCAAAAGCGGGGCGTAAAAATCAAGATTGAAGACAATCAGCGGGTTTTTCCGGCCAGCAATCGAGCCCGGGACGTGCTCATGGCGCTGTTGGGCTATCTGAAGCAAGCCAAAGTGGAGATTGCCACCGGCTCGGCGGTAAAAAAAATCGTTCATCGCAATAATTCAATCACGAAAATAATTTTAGCTGACGGCCGTGAAATGTCGGCTAAAAATTATCTGATCGCCACTGGCGGAAAATCCTATCCCGCCACCGGTTCAACCGGCGACGGCTACGCCTGGCTCATGGCGCTGGGGCATACGGTGATTAAGCCGTTGCCGGCGTTAGCGCCGATAATCGTGAAAGATAAACTGGTGAAAGATTTGGAGGGCGTGAGCTTAGCGAAAGTTAAATTCAGTTGGCAGAAAGCGGGCAAAATTATTCATCGGCAAATCGGCGAAACGATTTTTACCGCCGACGGATTGAGCGGTCCGGCGATTTTGGCGTCCAGCGGTTTAATCGCTCGAGCGTTGCCCGGCGTAAAATTAATCATTGATTTTTTCCCGGCCGAGGATTCGGCCGGCTTGGATTTTAAATTACAGCAACTTTTTTCCGCCAATCATAATCGGCAAATCAAAAACGCTTTGGCCGGATTTTTGCCGGCGAAATTGGCGGTTGTCTTATTGAGGCGGGCGGGAATTTCGCCGGAATTAAAAATTAATCAGCTGACTAAAAATAATCGCCAACAATTAATAAAGTCAATCAAGTTCTTTGAGTTGGAAGTAGCCAGAGTGGCGGGATTTGACCGGGCCATGATGACGGCCGGCGGGGTGGATTTGAAAGAAGTTGAATCGGGCGCGATGCGTTCCAAATTAATCAGCAATTTATTTTTCGCCGGAGAAATTTTGAATTTAGACGGGCCGACCGGCGGTTTCAATTTGCAGGCCTGCTGGAGCACCGGGCGCTTAGCCGGCGAAAGCGCGGCGGAAATTTGAAATATCACTCTGCTACGTAGCCAGCTACGTAGCAAGGAGCAATTCTTCCGTTCTTGGCGTTATTTTTTTGCCATTTTGGGTTATATTTATAAAGTTAAGACATTAAAATTTAAAAATACATGGAAGAAAAAAATAATAAAATTATTATCTACAACGCGGAAGACGGACAGACAAAAATTGACGTCCGGCTGGAAAATGAAACCGTTTGGCTTACGCAAGACCAGATGGCCGAACTTTTTGATAAAGGCAGATCAACCATTACCGAACATATAAATAATGTCATAAATGAAGGAGAATTGGCGGAAAATTCAGTGTGTCGGTTTTTCCGACGAACTGGCAATGACGGTAAGGAATATCAAGTAAAGTATTACAACTTGGACATGATCATCTCCGTCGGTTACCGCGTCAACTCTCTCCGCGGCACCCAATTTCGCATTTGGGCCACCCAAAAGCTAAAAGAATATATTATCAAGGGTTTTGCAATGGACGACGAACGTTTGGCGGAAGGCCGGGTCCGTAAAACTTATTTTGAAGAATGGGAAGAGCGGATTAGAAAAATTCGAACTTCAGAAGCCAATTTTTATCAAAAAGTCCGGGACGTTTTCGCCACGAGCGCTGATTATAGCCCGAAGCTGGATTATGCCAAACAATTTTTTGCCACCGTGCAGAATAAATTTCATTACGCCATTACGGGGTTAACCGCGGCGGAGATTGTCGCCGGACGGATTGATAGCGGAAAGACAAACCTGGGACTGACGAATTGGACGGGAGAGGTGATAACGCGCGAACAAGCGGAAATCGCCAAGAATTATTTAGAGGAACTGGAATTAAAAAGATTGAATTTGCTGGTGGAGCAGTTTTTGTCTTTTGCCGAATTGCAGAGCGTGGAAAAGCGCGTGATGTATATGAAAGATTGGATCAAAAAATTGGACAATTTTTTAATTTTAAATGACAAGGAAATTTTAGACAACTCCGGCAGCGTGTCGCGCCAGGACATGGAACAAAAAGTCCGCGCTGAATTAGAGCGATTCAATCAGAAGCAGTTAAAACAAGGGTAAATTATAAAAAACCTCACCTTGCTGCGTAGCAAGCTATGTAGCAAAATATTTTAATTAATTATGTCTTAAAAAAAGAAAACCCCCCGCTTTAACGGGACGCCTTACGGTATCCCAACGCGGGAGGATTTACTTCTAAAAATTTTGAAATAATTTATGAATCAATTAATCAGATCAATCGGTCAAATCGGCCGTGAAGGCGGAAATGCCATTTACGTCTTTATTGACGCTTCAAATGTTTGGAGCGCGGTCAAGTCGGTAAAAAAGTTTATTGAATACAAAACTCTCAAAGATTATTTTATGAAAAATTTTAACGCCGATAAGGTTGAAATTTTTTATTATGACGCTTATCCCAAAGCTGGGACAAGAGATTATGACTTGGATGGAAAGCATAAATTCTTTACTTATCTTAAGAAAGGTCTTGGTTTTACCGTCAGGAAAAAAGAATTAAAAAGAATCTCTGTTATTGGCGAGAACGGA
>CAZLRS010000015.1:0-9534 GCA_964562085.1 uncultured Gammaproteobacteria bacterium
CTGGCGGGCCTCGCCTCCTATTTCATCCGTTATTGGCAGCCGGTGCAAAATATCAGGCCGATTATTTTTGATTTGTCTTTTACTGAATTTTCTCATATTCTGTGGCCGGTGGCCGTGGTTTGGGTTTTGAGCTTCGCTTTGGCCGGACTTTATTCCATGCAGGGCACGCGCCGAGCGATTGATGAAATTTCTAAAATTATTTTGGGTTGTTCCACCGCGGTGATGGTTTTGATGTTTTTATTCTTTTTCAGCCGCAATCTTTTTGATTCCCGTTTTATCATCGCCGTCGGCTGGATTGCCAGTATTATTTTCGTGATTATCGGGCGCGTTTTAATCCGCGCTTTCCAGCATTTTCTTTATTTTTTCAATGTCGGCGCGCATCGCGTGGTGATTATCGGCAATAATCGGCTGGCGCAAGAAGCAAGCGAAACGTTCAAGCAATACATCAAATCCGGTTATCGCGTCGTGGAGCAATTCGCTGATTTTAACGAAGCGGTTGAGAGCCAGCTTTATCAATTGGTTAAAGGCGACAAGTTTGATGAAATTCTGGTCGCCAGCACCGATTTAACCGCCAAGCAGAAAGAGGAGCTAAGCGATTTTTCTTACCTCAACCACATTACCCTGAAATACATCGCCGACATTTTTGATTTTCCGATCAATAATTTTGAAATCAATACGATTGCCGGCCTGCCGATAATTGAAATCAAAAAAACCAAGCTGGACGGCTGGAGCAAAATTTACAAACGGATTTTTGATTTGGTTTTTTCTTTGCTTTTCATTATCATCAGTTCGCCGATTTTACTTTTAACGGCTTTAGCGGTAAAATGCTCTTCGCGCGGTCCGGTGTTCTTCAAATACCAGAGAATCGGCCAGTTCGGCAAGCCGTTTTTGTATTTCAAGTTCCGTTCCATGATTTCGGGCGCGCATGATTTGCGTTTTAACGAAAAATTCGTCAAAGAGCACGAGAATTTAAGGGCGGGCACGCCGATGATAAAATTCAAGGATGACCCGAGAATTACTAAAGTCGGTCGATTGATTCGGCGGTTCAGCATTGACGAGTTGCCGGAGTTGTTCAATGTTTTCATTGGCCGGATGAGTTTGGTTGGGCCCCGGCCTCATGAAGTGGAGGAAGTGGAAAAATATCAAAATTTCCATAAAAAGATTTTAACCATTAAGCCGGGGATGACAGGCATGGCGCAGGTGGCCGGCCGTTCGGATTTGGATTTTGACGAAGAAATCAAGCTGGATGTTTGGTATATGGAAAATTGGAGTTTTAAATTGGACTTGATGATTTTGCTAAAAACCCCTTTGGCGGTTTTGCGGAAAAGGGGAGCGGAATAAGCGAAGAGCAAAAAATAATTTAAGAAAGGAGGCGAAAAAATGATAATGTTAAGGATCATTTTTATCGTTTTGGCGATAATTGCGGTAATTCTTATTTATCGTATTCTCCGCTTGGTCGGCCAAGCGGAGAACGCCACTGAAGAAGAGTATCGCCGTCAACACGGCGTAGCGCCTAAAGGGTCTTGAAAACAAGACCCTTTTTTATCCCCGCGCCTTCGCAAAAATTACTTTCCGCGGGGTTTAATGCTTCGCAGGAAGGTGTGGGGATAAATTTGCTAAAATCTCCCGAATTTATTAAGATTAAGCCATGAAAATCGCGTTAGTGCACGATTATTTGGCCCAGGAAGGCGGGGCGGAAAAAGTTTTACAGGCGCTGAAGGAAATGTTTCCGCAAGCGCCGATTTTCACTTTGATTTTTAATCGGAAGCGCGCGGATAAGCGTCTGCTTTCGGCCGATATCCGGCCGTCGTTTTTACAAAAAATTCCATTCGGCGTTTCCCGCTATCAGTGGTGGCTGGCGCTGATGCCGGCGGCGATTGAAGGCCATAATTTGATGGATTTTGACTTGATTATTTCTTCCGCTTCTTCTTTTGCCAAGGGCGTCATCACCGGACCGCGAAGCCGGCATGTCTGTTATTGCCACACGCCGACGCGTTATCTCTGGACGGATACGCATTCTTATGTTCAGGAGTTGCGCGTCAATCCGCTAGTGAAAGCGTTTTTGCTTTTAACTTTGAGAAAATTGCGCCAGTGGGACCGGCTGGCGGCCGACCGCGTTGATTATTTTATCGCCAATTCCGAAACCGTCAAAAATCGGATTAAAAAATATTACAATCGCGACAGCGCCGTGATTTATCCGCCGGTGGAAACGGATAAATTTTTTATTTCGCCCAATCCGAAAAAATATTATCTAGCCGGCGGCCGATTGGTGCCGTATAAAAAAGTTGATTTGGCGGTGCAAGCATTTTCTCGTTTGGGCATTCCGCTTAAAATTTTCGGCATCGGACCGGAATTGAAGCGATTGCGAAGAATCGCCAAGAACAATGTGGAATTTTTGGGCCAGGTTGACGACCAGGCGAAACGGCATTTATTCGCCGACTGCATCGCCTACATTCATCCGCAAGAAGAGGATTTCGGCATCACCGCGGTGGAAGCGATGGCTTCGGGCCGGCCGGTAATCGCTTATCAAGCCGGTGGCGCCACGGAAACGGTGCGGGCGGGGGAGACCGGTGAATTTTTTGACGAGCAGTGGTGGGAAGAAGTCGCGGATAAAGTAATCCGTTTTCGGCCGGAAAAATATAATCCGGAAAAAATTCGCGCCCACGCGCAACAATTCAGCGCGGAGAGATTTGTAAAGCAGTTTAAAGAAGCGATTGAAAACTTGGTATAATATTGGTATAATACTATGAAAATTTTAATAGACATCCGTTGTCTCATGTTCAAGCAATATTCCGGCGTGGCGAATTACGCGTTTAATTTGCTGTCCGCGCTTTTTAAAATTGACCAAGAAAACGAGTATATTTTGTTTTACAATTCCGCCAAAAAAATTGATTTGCCGAAATGGAATCAGCCGAACGTCAAATACGCCGGATTCAGCTATCCGAACAAATTATTCAATTTAACGCTTAATTTTTTCAATTGGCCGAAAATTGACAAGCTGGCCGGCGGAGCGGATATTTTTTTCGCGCCCAATCTCCATTTTGTTTCTTGGTCCAAGGATTGCCGAAAAATTATCGCGGTTCATGATTTGTCATTTTTGCGTTTTCCCGAATTTTTTACTTGGAAACAGCGCTTTTGGCATTGGCTGATTTTACGGCGGAACATTATCAGCCAAGCGGATTTAATTTTAGCCGATTCCGAATCAACCAAGAACGATTTAATTGAATTATTGCGAGTGAAAGCGGAAAAAATTCAGGTGGTTTATTTGGGCGTGAGCGATGAATTTAAAATTTTGCCGGCGGAAAATTTGGCCGCGGTAAAAACGAAATATTGCTTGCCGGCTAAATTCATTTTATATTTGGGCGCGCTGGAGCCGAGAAAAAATATTGAAAGCGTTATCGGGGCATTCAATCTTTTGCCGGATTTGGAGTATAATTTAATCATTGCCGGCGCGGTCGGCTGGAAAACCAAAAATATTTTTCGACTGGCCGAAGGCAGACAAAAAATAAAATTTATTGGTTATGTTGATGAGGCGGACAAACCGGCTTTGTACAATTTGGCGTCATTTTTCGTTTATCCGTCTTATTACGAGGGTTTTGGCTTGCCGATTTTGGAAGCCATGGCGTGCGGTTGCCCGGTGATTGCCGGCAGCAATTCTTCGCAAGTTGAAACGGCCGGCGGAGCGGCATTGCTCGTCAATCCTTATGATGTCAATGAAATTCTTGAAGCGATGCGGGCCATGGCGACGGAGGACAGTTTACGTTTGGCATTTCGCAAGCAAGGATTAGCGCGGGCGAAGGAATTTTCGTGGCGAAAAACAGCCGGGGAAGTCGTTAATAATTTTAAAATTTAATTTATGCTCATCGGCATTGACGCGCGTTTATTCGGCACCCGCCATGGCGGAATCGGCCGTTACACGGAAAAATTAATCAAGCACCTGGAAACGATTGATTCGGAAAATCAATACGTGGTTTTTTTGCAAAAAAATAATTTTGACGAATATGAGCCGCGAAACCCGAATTTCAAAAAAGCGCTGGCGAATTTCCGCGCTTACAGCTTCGGCGAACAGCTGATTTTTCCGTTTCAACTTTTGCCATATAATTTTGATTTTGTTCATTTCACCCATTTCAGCTTGCCGATTTTTTATCCGAAAAAATTCATTGTCACCATTCATGATTTGATTATTTCCCATTATCCATCCAGCCGCGCCACCACCCGGAATTTTTTATTTTATAAAATCAAATTGTTTTTTTATCAGATCGTCGTTAAAACCGCGGCCAAACGAGCCGAAAAAATTATTGCGGTTTCCGAATTCACCAAAAATGATATTGTCCGGCTATTGAAAATCAAGCCGGAGAAAATTTTTGTCACTTATGAAGGCGTCGCCTTGCCCCAGGCCGAACCGGCGGACGCGGAAGTATTTTTGCGCTCTTTGGGCGTAAAAGGGGATTATTTGCTTTATGTCGGATCGGCTTACCCGCATAAAAATTTGGAACGGCTGGTTTCGGCTTTTAAAATCATAGCCGAAAAAAATCCGGCTCGGCAATTGATTTTGGCCGGCAAAGATGATTATTTTTACCGCCGGTTGCGGAATTTTATCAACCGGCTCGGCTTGGCCGGCAAAATTATTTTGGCCGGCTATTGCGATGACCAAAAATTAGTTGCTTTATACCAAAATGCCAAGGCCTATGTTTATCCCAGCTTGATTGAAGGTTTTGGCCTGCCGTCGCTGGAAGCGCAAAGTTATGGCTTGCCAATGGTTTGCGCCAATGCCAGTTGTTTGCCGGAAGTCGCGGGCGAAGGCGCGATTTATTTCAATCCGGAAGACCATGCGGATATGGCGGAAAAAATTATTTTGGCGTTCAGCGACGATGATTTAAGGCGAAAATTGATTTCTGCCGGTTATGAGAATCTGAAAAAATATTCTTGGGACAAATGCGCCTGGCAAACTCTGGCGGTTTATCAATCGGTAATTGACAGGTAAAATTATTTTGGAGTATAATAATTGCAAGAAATATTCGTAAAGGAGGTGAATATTTTGGCAGACAAAAAACAACAAGGTTCTTTAGAACAAGGGGAAGCGCAAAAAGTTGACGACGTGAAAGCCAAGGTCGTTAAGCCGAGCGCTTTTCTTGAGAAAACCGGAATTATTCCGGTGCGCGGTCAGAGCATTCCATTCTCTCGGAATTAGTTTTTTAAGCGGCAGTTTTCGTTCCAATCGAAATCGCCGCTTTTTTATTCTTGTCGGTGACGGTGATAGTTTATCCACAGATTGAAATTATAATAGAGTTTATGTTATAATTAAAATCAAATATCAACTTTTCCATTTGGTTGATTCATCAAAAAAACCAACTTTTCACGAATTTACTAATTTTGTAATTTTTTTGGCATTAAATCGGTGACAAAAAATAAATCCAACCTCAAATCGCCTCGATTGACTAAGGGCGTTAAAAACTTGCTTAAAGAAAAAGCCGGCGTGGTTTTGTTTGAGCGGGAAGCGGATAAATATCCTAAAAAAGTGGTAATTTCAAACAAATCCAAGGAAGTGAAAATCAACATCGTGAGCGACCCTTTGGACGTTTATGCTTCGCCTCACATTTTGGATTTATCACGGTTGCGCTTTATTGAAAGATACCAGTCCGCCGGCCTGGCCGCCACTGCCGCTTACAATGATTTGCCGGTCGGCGACGTTTTATCAAAATTGTTCATTTTTGACTTTTTAGCTTTTGAAAAATCGGAAATTTTGCTGGCGCTTAAGCTGATTTGGCAAAAAACTTTCAACAGCTTGCGCGATTCGTTTTACCCCGTTGATTTTTCGCCGAAATTGCCTCTGCTTAACCGTAAATCTGATTGGCAGGAAAAATTGGCGGATTGGCAGGAAATTTCTTTTGTCAATTTTATTGTTTTCATTTATTCGTTTGTCGCCAAGGTTTTTTCGTTTTGCTATTGGCTCGGTTATCTGGCCGGCCAAATTATCGCTGATTATTTCCGCAAAAAGGACGAGGTGATTAAAATGGCGCCCGAATCGGCTCAAGCGATTAAAATTGAAGAGAAGACGACGGATATTTTCGCCGAACCGGAAATTTTTATTCCAATTCAGGAAACCCGGCAAGTTTTCGCGCCAGAATTCCACCCCTTGGCCGGCTTTTTCCGAAAAATCAGGCAAACGGATTTCAGCGCGCGATTGCCGGAATTGAATTGGGGGATAAATTTTGATTTTAAGCGTTTGTCCGTCCAGCCGGTTGCGGTTTTCATTTTAATCGCTTTGGCGGTGGTGATGCCGATTAAAGCGCTGAATTATTGGCAGAAAATCGGCGAAGTGAAAGGTTTGGTTTTGGGCGAAGCGGACGCGGCGATTCGGAATTTGGAATCGGCGCAGGGCGAACTTTATAATTTCAATTTGGATGAAGCCAAAGATTATTTCGTTTCCGCCAATAAGAATTTTATTTCCGCGCAAGCGCAACTGAAAGAAATCCAATCGTTTTTAACCGTTTTGGCGGAACTTTCGCCGGCGGACAACACTTGGCGCGCCGGCAAAAATCTGCTTGATTTGGGCGCCAATCTTTCCTCGGCCGGCAGCCATTTGCTTAATGGCTTGAACGGTCTGGCCGACTTGTCGCAAGTGATTGATGAAAAATTCCGGTGAGCGACACGCACGGCGTGGTTGCGGCCAGCGCGTCAAAAGGCAATGGCGCGTCGTTGGTGGAAAAAATTAAAAATTTGAAAGCCGAAAGTTCTCTGGCGCTGATGGAATTAAAATCGGCGCAAGGCAATCTGGCTCAAATCAATATTCAAAAATTGCCGGCGGAAAATCAATGGCAGTTTGAAAAGTTGAAAAAGGAATTGCCGAATCTGATCACTAATTTGGATAAGTCGCAAGGGCTGATGCAATTTTTAGTCGGATTTTTGGGAGAAAAAGATTTGCGGCGTTATTTATTTATTTTTCAAAATGACAATGAACTGCGCGCCACCGGCGGTTTTATGGGCAGTTTTTCTTTGGTTGATTTGAAAAATGGCAACGTCGCCGGCGTTAATTTGCCGGCCGGCGGGACTTACGACACCCGCGCCGGTTTGAAAGAAATGTTGCAGGCGCCAAAACCGATGCAAATCGTGGGCTATCGCTGGGAATTCCAGGACGCGAATTGGTGGCCGGATTGGCCGACCTCGGCGTCAAAAGTGGCTTGGTTTTTTGAAAAGAGCGGGGGCCCGACCGTGGACGGCGTGATTGCCATTAATTCCGATTGGCTGGGAAAATTATTGCAAACCACCGGCCCGATTGATTTGCCTGATTATAAAAAAACCATTACCGCCGCCAACTTTGAAACGGAATTGCAGACAAGCATTGAGGTTGACGCCACGGTGAAAAATCGGCCGAAGCAAATTTTGGCTGACCTGGCGCCAAAACTGATTGAGCGGATTTTAAGCATTAAGCCGGAGAAATTTTTGGCTTTGGCGCAATCATTGAACGAAGGCCTGGCGCAAAAAGATATTTTGATTTATTTGCGGGATGAGAACTTGCAAAAATTCGCCAGCGCCAACAATTGGGACGGCCGGCAGCAAGATTATAATTTTGATTATTTGAGCGTGGTGGCGACGAATATTGCCGGCGGAAAAACCGATAATGTTATCAAGCAAAAAATTTATCATCAAGCGACCATTCAAAAAGATAATTCCGTAATCGTTAATTTATTAATCGATCGCTCCAACTTCGGCCCGATTGATGATGTCTTTACTAAAACGCCGAACCGCAGTTATTTGCGCGTTTACGCGCCTTTGGGCGCCAAACTGGTAAAAGCGCTCGGTTTTGTCCAGCCGTCAGCCAAGGCGTTCAAGCCGGTTGACCCCGCTTTGAAAATTGACGAATCGTTGATTACGGAAAATGAAGCGGTGGTGGATTACGCCTCGCAGACAAAAATTTACAATGAAAACGGCAGGACCGTTTTTGGCAATTGGGTAACTTTGAATCCGGGCGAATCGCGCGATTTGCTTTTGGTTTATGAATTGCCGGCTAAATTAAAAACTGAAGTGGCGCCGGCCGAAGGCTGGACCGGAAAAATTAAAGCCGCGTTTTTCGAAAATCGTCCGGCGACTTATGGTTTGCTTGTCCAGAAACAGCCGGGTGAAAATGATGATGAATTTTTTTCCAATGTGATTTATCCGGACGGCTTTGAACCGCAAACCGGCGCCGGTTTAAATATTGACGCTCAAAATCAAGAAGTGAATTTTAAGGGAATACTGGTGGAGGATTTGGAATATGAGGTAAAATTTTTAATTCCATAATTTTAAATATTTATGCCTAATGAAATAAAAAATCCGATTCAACCGAAACCAAAAGTTTTTACTGATGAAATCGCGACCATGCAAGATGATGTCGCCGGCGTTATCGCCGACAAAAATGCCAATGGTCTCAAAAAAAACGGCAACGGCGGAACTAAGAAAGACAAAGAAATCCAGCGAAACTTGGCCGAAGTTTATACCGATGGCAACGGCGAGATTCCCGATCTGACTAAATTGGTGAAAGAAGAACGGCCCCTTTGGAAAACCGTCATTTATACTTTGATCGCGGTTTTTTCGGTTTTGTTCGCTCTGGCCGTGGCCGGATTTTTCGTTTTCAATCGCTTGGAAAATCAAAGCAACTTCACCAACCAAAAAATCACTTTGCGTTTTGAGCCGCCGATTGCTTTGGTTTCCGGCCAGGAAGCGACTTACACCGTTTCCATCGCCAATAACGAAAAAGTCAATTTATATAACGCCCGGCTGGAATTGCTTTACCCGGATAATTTTGAATATATTGATGCCGCGCCGGCGGCCGCCGGCGACAAGAAAAACAATTGGAGTTTCAGCGTGATTGCCGTCGGCGAGACCAAGAAAATTGAAATTAAGGGCAAAGTGGTGGCGGCCATAAATTCAACTGAAACCTTCCGCGGAATTCTTCATTTCAAGCCGGATAATTTAAACGCCGAATACAAGCAGGAAACGATTGTGGATGCGATTATCGCTTCTTCCATTATCACTTTGGAAATTACCGGCCCGGCCAAGACCTTGGCGAATCAAAAAGCGGAATATGTGATTAAATACAAAAATACCAGCGAGGAAACATTCAAAGATATGCAGTTGATTGTTGATTATCCCGGCGGATTCGTTTTTAAGTCAGCGGAACCGGCGCCGGCGGAAGGCGGAAACAATGTTTGGTCATTGACCGAATTGGCGACGCAAGCCGAAGGGCAGGTGAAAATATCCGGCGATTATTCAGCCATCACCGAAAGCGGCAATAAAGATTTTAAAGCGCGGATTCAACTGAAAAAAAATGGCGATTATTATTCGCAAAGTGAACAAGTTTTTACAACCGAAGCAGTCAAGGACCAGCTGTCTTTGACTTTGATTATTAACGGTTCGGCCGAGGACCAGCCGATTAATTTCGGCGATTTGCTCACTTATTCTTTGCATTTTAAAAATACCGGCCAAACGGATTTGAAAAATATTGAATTAACCGCTTATCTGGATTCGGAAATTATTGACTGGGATACCCTCTCC
>CAZLRS010000016.1:0-9426 GCA_964562085.1 uncultured Gammaproteobacteria bacterium
TGGGACGGGCAAGTCCTAACAGGTTTGGTGAATAATCGGGAAATTTGCCGGGTCAATGTCGGCGGCGAATTCGGCAGTTTGCCTTTGACTTCGGGTTATCAACTGCGCGCTGGCCGGCATTATTGGCCGGGCAGTTCGGATTTGTATTTCAAGGGCGCGATTGATGATTTGAAAATTTCAACCGGCCGGTCATCCAAAGATTTGTTATGTCAAGATGGTTGCGTTGAGTGTTCGCCAGACCCGTCTAAAATGTATCAGTACGGCGCTTCAACGGTTTATAACGCCGAGCTCGCCAGCAACGATAATGTTTGTCTGATGTTAAGCTCCATCAATCGTTCTTGGCTTTGGGCGGTTAACAAATCGGACAAGGTCAAATTGGCGCAATCTAATTTGTCCAATAATCAGCGGTATGGCATCGCTATCGGTGAAACAATTTTTGACCAGCCCGACCCGTTTGCCAAAATTACGGTTTCTTTGGGCAATGCCGGCAATGATTATTGCCGGGTTTACAATGATTTCACTAATCCGATTGTGATTGAGGACTCGTCCTGCGATGCCAATACTCAAAGTCCCAGCCCTTGGATTATGTCGCAGAACGCTTGTTTGAACTCCTTGGTTTCCGCGCGCTTCAGCCGTGAGATGAAAAAAGACACGCTCAATCCAAATAATATTATTTTACAAAAATGTTCTAAGACCGAAATCGTTGATTGCGCCGAGGCCGATTGGAGCCCTGCCTGGCCGGCTGGCGCTGAAATTAAAATTTTCAGTTTCAGTGTTGGCGGTATTAATGATCCGGTCGACGGCAATCAGTCGTTGTCCTCCGGTTTCAGAGTTAATTTGCCGGCTGATTTCCGTTGGTCGGCAAATCAATGGTATCGGGTGATTATCAGAGGCGGAGCTCGCGGTGTGAAAGCTACCAATGGCGCGATTCTGCAAGTGCCCCAGCGCGGTTTTGATTATGATAATGATGGCTCGCCTGATTACTTCTGGCCGTTTAAAACCGGCGATAAAATTTGCGCGGTTGATAGCGTGAAGGTGATGCCGGCGAATAAATTCATGCAATACGTTGATGAATCGCAAGAATATAATGCCATGCCCCAAGCGAAAAATTGCAACATTTTAAATCCGCTTGTTTATGCTTGGAATTGGCAATCATTGATTAATTTAGCGGACGATACGAACGGAACAACGGCCGGCGGTTCCGGTTCGGCTATCGCCTATATTCAAAATCTAATCGGTAAAACCGATATCACAACCAGCACGGTTAAAGTTTTTGCCAAATCCGAAGGCCAGACCAATATCAAAGCGCGGGCGGTTGAGACGCGCGCTGTCAGCAAAGATTGGAAAGATGACAAGTGGGGTTATGGCCGGTTGCAAATCGGCAATGATTTGCGGGTAATCAGTTATGATAATGGCGACGCCAATTGTAAAAATCCAATCATTAAGATTGATTTTAGTTTGGATGTTAAAAAAGGAACCATTAAGCCGGGAATATTTACCTTGTATCAATGCCAAAAAAATGATGTTGATTGCTCAGTGAAAAATGCCAAGCAGATTCTTAAGATCGCTTTCCCTAAAGATTTGCCGAGCGCGACCAGCCACGTTGTTCTTAAACCGCAAGATTTAAGCGCCGGCCAATATCGGATGGTTGTTCAGGGCGGGCCGAATGGCGTGATCGCTTCTTGGAATAATAAGCGGTTGACGGATTTGAATTATGATAGTTCCGGCGACTCGCAACTGGACAGCTTTTCTTGGACGTTTGATATCGCCCCGGAAGCCACGCATTGCGAGGATGCGGTGATAAAATTTAATTTCTGTCCGAATGGGATTTTGGAAGTTGATTTTGCCAATGGCGTTAGCGCCACCCGCGATAATGTTTGGATTTGCGAATGGCCGAAAGCGCAAACCGGCGGATTATGGCATCGGATTTTGGAAAAAGCCAAAGCGATTTTCAGTTTTACCGTCGGCCGGCCGGTTTCGGCGACCGAAAGTGATAATTGCGGCGTCGGCTTTACTCGGCTTGCTAATGACCGGTTTGAAATTCTTGAAATGAAAAACGCGAGCAATGGCCGGAGTTTGATGTTTATTAAAAATACCAATTGGGATTTTAAGAGAAAATATAAAGTGGTGATTCCGGCGGGCAATGGCGTGACTCAAGAAATTAGCAAAGAGGCGGTGATGCAAAATGCTCTCTGCCAGATTAAAGATGTTAAAGTTGATATCTGGCCGAGAGGCGAAGAAAAATACAGCGATACTTTTTTCTGCGCCGGCGAATTTTGCGGCCAAGCAACCTCTAATTTATATGATAATGACATTTCGGCCGGCTGGAATGATGATTTCCCTTATTTAAATAATTCTGACCAGACCGATCCGGATACAGCCGGCAACCAGCATTTATATCAGGCCTGGGCCTTGAGCCGGGAAGGATATTTATTGAAAGCGGATTCCGTGACCTGGGCATTAAAAAATCCGGCTTATGTTAAAAATTCAGCAGAAAATTTGGCCGGTATGAACACCGCTTTTGGCGAACAATGGATCACTGCGGACAAACTTGGCGGTGATACTGAATTAACTATCATTGCAACTTCAACTGATGCGAGCGCAATCACAGCCGGCGGCGCTGAGAAAAAAGTGTTGATTCGGGTTTTCTTATGCAATAATCCTTGGCCGGAACCGGGTCAATTTCCATTTAAGGATTCTGTCAATAATTGCACTGCCGGCGCGGGCGCATGCGTCAATACCAATTTTGAGACATATTATTGTCGCGACCGAGGCGAAGTTGATTCTGGCGATGATTTGCCGGGCATTGGCAGTTACGATCCCGCAACCGGTAAGGTTAATTTGACCATTACCGGCGTTAATCCTGATACGTCAGCCGGCATTATTAAAGAATTCCTTTTGCCAATGGATCAACCAACTTCAATATCCGATGTCCTTGGCATCAGAGTAGTGGGTAACGCCGACCATTTATCGCCTTTGCGCTGGTATCAGCAAGAATTTGCCGGCAAGCCCCAAGGCAGTCCGCAAAGCGTTATCGTTGACAGTTATCAAGGCGCGAAAGAAGGCCGAACCGTTTATGCCAGCGCCGCGGATTTGAATGACGGCAACAGTGAAATTTATGGCAATACTTATTTAGTTTCTTACAATGACAAAGCAACGGCTGATACTATTAATATTTATAATCAGTTGGTCAGTAATTTCCATTTCAATATCGGCGATACGTCAGAGGGTGGTTTGCAAAGTTCTAATTCCGGTTTTGGTAAATGCAGTCAGGATGCTAATTATGGTTGTTGGACCGACGCGGTTTGCCAAAAAGCCAATCTCGGCTATTGCGATTCCCAAAAAGCCAAGCTGACGCGCGACACTAAGCGCTTGGCCGATTTGCAAGATATTAATTTATTGCTGAAAAATTATTATGATAAAATGCGATGCGGTAATGATTTGGCGCGCTTGTGCGCGAATAACGCCGGCTGTTATGGCGGGGGAATATGCGGAAATTATTATCCGGACGTGAAAGCCGGTTCCTATATCGCCGGCCGGACAATGTCGGTCTGGCCGTCGTGGCAGGCGACTTTGGGTAATTTGCTCGGTTCCGGTTTGCCGGTTGATCCGATTAATAAATTAGACGGTTGTTCTTCGCCGTATGAACCGGCCACTTGCTGGGCGGAAAGTTTGAAACGATTTAATTGCGAGGCGGTTGTGGTGGATTATGGCGCCTCGGCTTCTTATATTTATCGAGCCACAACGCCGGCCTTAAACGCGAAAGATAATGTGAAATATTTATTTGCTAAAGGCGAATATAATCCCGATGGATCAACCTGGGCGTCATGGCCGAAAGAACTGCTTAATGGCAAGGGCAATGCCACAATAAATGTTTTCAAGGCGTATGATGATTTTTATAAAGACACTAACGCGGTTGTTAAGTGCCAACAGTAAAATAATTTTCAATTTAAAAATTAGAAATTAGAAATTTATTTTCAATCCTATGTTCGACCAAACACCAAGCAACCTGCCGACAGCGCCAGCTGGCACGCCTCGGCCAAATTTAAATCCGCCGACGCCGGAACCGAATCGTCCGGTTTTGCGCGCGGTTCAGCCGGAAGAAAAAATTGACGATATTTTCGCGGAAACCGACCATGGCGGCGCGCCGATTGTTCGGCCGACCCAGCCCGGGCAGGCGATTAATCTGCCGACTCGGCCGAAGCTGGAAACGGAAGAAGATATTTTCGGCGGCAAGGCCATTTGGAAAAATAAAATTTTAATTGTTAGCTTAATTATTCTGGCGGCAGGCATCGCCATCGGCATCGGCATGATGGCTTTCAATTATTTCAGCCAAGCCAAAATCAACCGGCCGGCAACCAATACTAATCTCAATTCAAATATTAATAATCAAAATACTAACCAGTCGGCTAACACCAATCAATTAAATAACGAGAACAGCCAAGCGGTAGCGCCGAAAGATTCGGACAGCGATGGCTTAACTGATGAGGAAGAAAAGGCCTTAGGCACGGACCCGAAAAATTTTGATTCGGACGCCGACGGCTTGATTGACAGCGCGGAAGTCAATATTTATAAAACCGACCCATTGAATGCCGATACGGATGGCGATGGCTATCAGGACGGCCAGGAAGTGATTAACGGTTATGACCCGGCCAAAGCGGGGAACGCGAAATTATTTCAAACGCCAAATCAATAATAAAAATAAAAAATAAAAATTTTGTTCAATCTAAAAAAGAAAGAAAATGTTTTGCCGGTGAACGCGCCCACTCCGCCGGTGATGCGCGACGAGGTTTACACCATGCCGGAAAAATTCCATCCCCAGGCCAAAAAACCGGCCGGCGATGACAAATCATTGATTATTGCGATTTCGGTTTTAATCGCGGTGGTTTTGCTTTCGGCCGGTTATTTTCTGTATGACATGTGGCAGAAAGACCAGGCGCAACTCGCGGCTAATCAAAATGCCAATATCAATATCAATGTCAATGCTAATGAAAATCTTAATGCCGAGGAAAATCTAAACGCGGAAGAAAATTTGAACGGCAACGAGAATTTGAACGCCAATGAAAATCTCAATGCCAATCTTAACGTCAATGAGGATGCCAACCTTAATTCAAATGCTTCTTCTCTGACTCCGCCGGAATTAAACAGCGACGCGGATAATGACAAGCTCACCGATTTGGAAGAAGCGTTAATCGGCAGTTCGCCGAGCAAACCCGACACTGATGGCGACGGCTATACCGACGGCCAGGAAATTATCAACGGTTATAATCCCTTAATTGCCAAGAGCGACGATTCCGGCAAGATTTCAGTTGCCGATTTTATTTCCACTTTAACCACCAATTTTTTGGCTGACAATTTCCAAATTTATTACCCCAAAAATTGGTCGGCCAGTCCGATTGTCGCCACCAATCAAGCCGTCATTACGACCGATACCGGCGAAATCATTAAAATTTCGGTTAAAGAAAATTTGGGCGCTTTGGCCGCCGATGCCTGGTATTTGCAGAATAATCCGGCCGTTGTTTCCATTCAGCTCACCGCGGTCAAGGCCGGCGATTTGGACGGCATTATCGCGCCCGACGGCCTCAAGGCCTATTTGACCAACGCGGATAAAACCAAGCTATATTCTTTTGAATATTTGATGGATGCGGGAGCGAAACTAAATTACGCCTCAATTTTTCAGATGATAATTAAAACTTTCAAGTTGGCGGTCAACCCCGCGCCATTGGGCGGAGAGCAGGGTAACGCGACGACGACTCCTTAATCGGTGAAAAGCAAAAGCATGCTGAAATTTGACTTGAATAATCAAGCGAAGTTTGATTTTAGTCGGAAGCGGCTGGAAAAAGCCGTTTCCGTTTTTGCCAACGCGGAAAAGTTGAAGGGCGCTTGTTATTTCTCCTTGGCGTTTATTGACAACCGGACGATTAAAAAAATCAATCAATCGTGTCGCGGCAAGAATCAGCCGACCGATGTTTTAAGTTTCGCAGTTAATGACGCTCGCGGTTTTATCAGCGCCGAGAAAGAAAATTATCTGGGTGAAATTTTAATTGCCATTCCCCGGGCCAGAAAGCAGGCGAAGGCGCTCGGCCATTCCTTAATTCAAGAAATTTTGCGTTTGCTGATTCATGGCTTGGCGCATTTAGCCGGCTACGAGCACGAGAATGTTTCCGCGCGACAAGCAAAGAAGATGGTTAAGTTTGAAGAAAAAGTGATGAAAAGAGTTTGAACACTAAATGTATTCATTTCCTTTTTTATTAACATTTTGCCAATAATGAAATTTTTTATTATAATGAAGTTAACTAAAGCTTTTGATCTCTAACTTTTTTCCCCCATGCCTCGAGACAGCTTAATTACCGGCCTGGATATCGGCTCTACCGCCATCCGAGTTGTTACCGGCCAGAAATCTCGCCAGGATGAGCGGATTCAGATTATCGGCGCGGCCGAAGTGCCGGCGCAAGGAATCGCCAAAGGCGTTGTCACCAGTGTTGAAGATGCCGTGTCTTCGATTTCTTCAGCCGTGGAACGGGTGGAAAGAATGGTCGGCCAGCCGATTGACCACGCTTGGGTGGGTGTTTCCGGCAGCCATATCATCACCCAAGAAAGCCAAGGCGTGGTGGCAGTCGGCAAAACTGACGGCGAGATTAGAAGCGATGATGTAGAGCGCGCGATTCAGGCGGCGCAAGCGGTCGCTACCCCGCCGAATTATGAGACCATCCATGTGATTCCAAAAAGTTTCACCGTTGATTCGCAGACCGGCGTGAAAGACCCGATCGGCATGACCGGCATCCGGCTGGAAGTGGACACGCAAATTATCCAAGGTCTTTCCGCGCAAATAAAAAATTTGACAAAATGCGTTTATCGCACCGGCCTGGATATCAATGATTTGGTTTTATCAATTTTAGCCGCCGCCGAAAGCGTTTTGACCAATCGGCAAAAAGAGCTGGGTGTCGCCGTGGTCAATCTGGGCGGCGCGACGACCAGCGTGGCGGTTTTTGAAGAAGACAATGTTTTGCACACGGCGGTTTTGCCCATCGGTTCTCAATATATCACCAACGACATCGCCGTCGGTTTGCGCGTTTCCATTGATACGGCGGAAAAAATAAAAATTCAAGCCGGCAGCTGTTTGCCGAAAGAGTTCAAAAAGCAGGATGAAATGGCGTTTTCGGCAGTCGGCGGAATTGAAGACGGCTCGTTTTCCAAAAAAGAAGTGGCGGAGATAATTGAAGCGCGGGTGGAGGAGATGATGGAGAAGATTGACAAGGAGTTGAAAAAAATCGGCCGTTCAGGTATGCTTCCGGCAGGAGCGGTTTTCACCGGTGGGGGCGCTAAACTCCCGGGGCTCATAGAAGTGGCCAAAACGGGCTTGCGTTTACCTGCTTCCCTGGGCTATCCGCAGGAATTTATGTCTAATTTGGATAAAGTGAGCGATTTGTCTTTTACCACCGTCCTTGGTTTGATTATCTGGGGGAGCGAATTGGAAGATAAGAGCCGCGGCAAAAAAATTTCACTTTCGCAATTCAAGAGCGTCGGCGTCGTCCAAGAGCAGTTAAAGAAATGGCTTAAATCGCTTTTACCCTAGGGCGCGTTTAGCTAATAAGCAAATAAGCGGATAAGCAAAAATTTATAAATTTCAAAATCCAAAGTTCAAATTTCAAATCAATGTCTTAAGTTCAAAGTTCAAAATTTTTGTCATTTGGATTTTGAACTTGATTTGAACTTTGACCCCAGTCATTCGACGGGGCAGGCATTTGAGCTTTGAACTTAAATTACTTTATAACTTTACAAACTTTATAACTAAATAGGCAATTTCTCCTCCTGCTCTTTGACAAAACCGATTTCTTCATCGCACAGCGGACAAAAATGATGCTCGCCTGCCAGATAGCCGTGCTTGGGGCAGACGGAAAAAGTAGGAGTCAAGGTGTAATACGGCAGATGGAAATTTTCCGCGATCTTTCTGACCAAATTTTTCGTGCTGGCAATGTCCGGCAATTTCTCGCCCAAAAAGCCGTGAACAACCGTACCGCCGGTATATTTAATCTGCAACGGGTCTTGAATTTCCAAAACCTCAAAAATATCCTCGGAAAAATTAACCGGCAAATGAGTGGAGTTGGTGTAATAAGGCGCCGCGCCCTTTTCTTGGTACATTTCTTCGTTGGCGACGATAATGTCCGGATACAATTCTTTGTCTTTTTTGGCGAAACGGTAGGTGGCGCCTTCCGCCGGCGTCGCTTCCAAATTATAAAGCTGATTGTCTTCTTCTTGATAACGCGCCATCCGCTCCAGCATAAAATCCATGATTTTCATCGCGAACTCTTTGCCTTCCGGCGTGCTTAACGGCCGATTCATAAAATTGAGCAACGACTCGTTCATGCCGTTAATGCCGATGGTGTTGAAATGATTGCGCCAATATTCTCCGAATCTTTCTTTAATGTCCGAAAGATAAAATTTACAATAAGGATAAAGGCCGGACTCGGTGAAATTTTCCAGCATTTCGCGCTTAAGCTTTAAGCTCTGGCGCGATAAATCCATCATCTGGCCCAAACGATTGAAAAACGCGTCTTTGGTCTGCGACAAATAACCAATGCGCGGCAAATTAATGGTGACCACGCCAATGGAACCGGTGAGAGGGTTGGCGGCGAAAATTCCCCCGCCGCGCTTGCGCAATTCGCGGTTATCCAGCCGCAACCGGCAACACATGCTTCGCGCGTCTTCCACTTTCATATCGCTGTTGACGAAATTGGCAAAATAAGGAATGCCGTATTTCGCCGTCATTTCCCAAACCTTATCCAAATTGGCATTATCCCAATTAAAATCTTTGGAAATGTTATAAGTCGGAATCGGAAAAGAAAAAACTCGGCCGTGCGCGTCGCCATCCAGCATCACTTCGGCGAAAGCGCGATTCATCATGTCCATTTCCGTTTGGAATTCTTTGTAGGTCTCTTTCTGGGGCAAACCGCCGATTAATACCGGCTCGTTGGCCAGCGTCTGCGGACAAACCAAATCAAAAGTTAAATTGGTAAAAGGCGTCTGAAAGCCGACTCGCGTCGGCACATTGATATTGAACAAAAACTCCTGCATCGCTTGTCGGACTTGTTTGTAATCCAAATTGTCGTAGCGGATAAATGGAGCGAGCAGGGTGTCAAAATTGGCAAAGGCCTGCGCGCCGGCGGCTTCGCCTTGGAGCGTATAAAAAAAGTTCACTGTCTGGCTCAAGGCGACACGAAAATGCTTGGGTGGTTTGCTTTGGACTTTGCCGGGCACGCCCCCGAATCCTAATCGTAAAACTCCCTGCAAATCCCAACCGCAACAATAAACCGCCAAAAGTTGAAGGTCGTGAAGGTGCAAGCTGGCGTCAGTGTGCGCTTCCCTGATTTCCGGCGGGTAAACCTGATTAAGCCAATAATGCGAGCTAACGGCGGACGCCACATG
>CAZLRS010000017.1:0-4606 GCA_964562085.1 uncultured Gammaproteobacteria bacterium
TATGCCGAAACCTGAACCCAGGCCGGCATCGCGCTGAATCTTGGACGCGTATTTGCCGGAAGCCAAACAATCTTTCATAAAACTTTCATCCACGACGGGTTTCAATAACGCCGCCAACGATTCCGCCGTCGCTCCTGTTTCATTCATTAAATTATAACCCTCGCCGGACATGATTAAATCGTGCGCTTCCCAAAACTTATTTTTTTCATAAGCGCAATAAAACGCCTGCGCCGCCAACTCCCCATTTCCATGCCCAACGGTAAAAACGTAAACAAACCCCGCTTTGCCGTCTTTAACCAACTTTTCAATTTCCACCCCGGGCGCCGCGTAACTGCCGCCGTCGCTGGCTAAAATAAATTGCTGGCCGGCTTGTTTGTTTAATTCCGCGTTCTGGCCGGAAGCGATGCTGCAATAAGGACAGCTCGGGTCGGAAAATTCCGCGATTATGTTTTTACTGTCCGCCTGGCCGAATTTAATAATATCCAATTTAAATAAACTGGCAATATCGTTAACGGCCTTATCACCGGCCACAACGCCACCGGCGTTATTGCTTGCCGTTCCGCCCAAATCTTTGGAAACATTGATAAAAGCAATGCCCAAAATAATCAGGCCGATAACGGCCACAGCTGCCACGCCGCCAAACAATCCAAGCAGAAATTGTTGTTTGTCTTGATTCTCGCTCATAGAATTATTTTATTATTAATTTAAATTTGGTTTTGCTTTATGAAAATCGGTCGCCAGCTGAAATTGATGGCCGGCGCGCAAAATCGTTTTCTCGCCGAATCGCTTGCCCAATAATTGAATGCCGACCGGCAAGCCATTGGCCAATCCGGCCGGAATGGATAAACCGCAAATGCCGGCCAAGGAAGCGGGAATGGTGAAAATATCGGCCAAATACATTTTCAGCGGGTCATTAACATTCTCGCCGAGCTTAAACGCCGGCGTCGGGCAGACCGGCGTCAAAATCACATCAACTTTTTCAAACGCTTGGTCAAAATCTTCTTTCACTAACGTGCGAATTTTCATCGCTTGCTTGTAATACGCGTCATAATAGCCGGCGGACAAGGCATAAGCGCCGATCATAATCCGACGCTTCACTTCGGCGCCGAAACCCAACGCCCGGCTGTTCAAATAAATATCAAGCAAATCGCCGCCGCGTTCGGATAGCCCGTATCTGATACCGTCATAACGCGCCAAGTTTGAACTCACTTCGCTCGGACAGATAATATAGTAAGCGGCGACGCCCAAGTCGGTATGCGGTAAATTGATATCCACGACTTCCGCGCCCAGTTCTTCAAATTTTTTTGCCGCCGCCAAAGTGAGCTCCCGGACATTTTCATCCAGACCCTCAATAAAATATTCTTTAGGCAAACCGATTTTCAAACCCTTAATGTCTTTAATAATCTCTTCACTATAATTGTCAACCGGCTCAAACGGCGTGGTTGAATCCCTCTCATCCCGGCCGGCGATATATTGCAAAATCAAAGCGATGTCCGCGACGGTTTTGGCGAATGGACCGATCGTATCCAAAGACGAAGTCATCGCCATCACGCCGTAACGGGAAACCCGGCCATAAGTGACTTTCAGCCCGCAAACGCCGCAAAATGAAGCCGGCTGGCGGATTGAACCGCCGGTATCCGTGCCCAGGGAATAAATGCCCATATCCGCCGCGACGGCCGCCGCCGAACCGCCGGAAGAACCGCCGGAAACCCGCTCCAGATTCCAGGGATTTTTGGTCGGGAAAAAAGCGGAATTTTCCGTTGAACCGCCCATGGCGAATTCATCCATATTCACCTTGCCTAAAATCACGCCCCCCGCTTCTCGGATGCTTGCCACCGCGCTCGCGTCAAACGGCGGAACATAATCTGCCAAAATTTTTGAACCGGCGGTGGAACGCAAGCCGGCGGTGCAAAAAATATCCTTTACCGCCACCGGAATGCCGGCTAATGCCGACAAAACACCGCCATTGGCGATTTTTTCATCAACGATTTTCGCCTGCGCCAGCGCGCCCGCTTCGTCCAAAGTTAAAAACGCTTTCACCTTTTCGTCAACCGCCTTGATTCGCGCCAAACAATCTTGGGTCAGCTCAACACTGGAAAATTTCCGGTCGCGCAAACCCTCAAATGATTCCAATAAAGTTAACTGGTTTAAAGGCATAATATTTTCAACCGCTATTTATTTTCAAACACTTTGGGAATTTTAATATAGCCATCATGGCTCTCCGGCGCGTTGGCGACCAATTTTTCACTGATGCCCGATTCAATAATTTCATCTTCGCGCATCACATTGGTCAAACCAGTCACTTGCGAAGTCGGCTCAACTTTCGCCGTTTCCACCGCCCGCATTTTTTCCACATAAGCCAAAATATCGGACAATTGTCCGCCATATAATTCTTTTTCTTCTTCAGTTAAATTCAACCGCGCCAATTTGGCGATATGCTCAACTTCTTGTTTGGTTAATGCCATAAAATTCAAAGGTTTAAACTAAGAAAATTTTAACATTTTATTGAAAAATTATCAAGCCGCGGCGCTCGGTTGACTATTGGCGCCGGATAGATTAAAATAAAACTTATGCCCTTTGCGTTCATTGTCAAACTGAGGAATAATGCCTAAAATTATGGACGAGTGGCAGAGCTCCTGCCCTTGATCGGCAATCGCCTGAAACTATTTCAGGAAGCGGTTTTTTATGAGTCCTGAAACTCATAAAAAGGGCAAAAACCACGGCAACCAGCAATAAAACGGTTAAACTGCATGTCTGGTTAGTAAATTCCAGTTGGTATGGAAAGCTGATTTTTTTCCTCAGTTTCAATATTTTAAAAGAGAGCCCGAATAATGGACTCTCTTTTTCTTTTTTAAGCGCTCTTGACAAACAATATAATTAATGTTAAATTTATGACATAAAAATATAAAACTCTTTAAGCTCAACATGGCGCCGAATTGGTCTTGGCTCTTGGCTCCTAACACTTTTTAACCTTTCTTTTTGGGTGTAAAAGGATGCCGAGCGGACAATTTGGCGCCCTCGAAAACCACGAGGTGATAGAAAACTATCACCTCTTTTTTTATTCCTTACTACTTCTTAATTATTACTTTCTCCTGCCCTCTCCCTATCATTTCCAAAAACGCCTTTTCTTCAATTATTTTCACGCCCAGCTCGTTGGCTTTGTTAAACTTTGAACCGGGATCGGCGCCAGCGACGACATAATCGGTTTTTTGGCTCACCGACGAGGAAACATTGCCGCCGAGAGCGCGAATTTTTTCTTTGGCCTCGTCGCGCGACATAGTTTCCAGCTCGCCCGTGAGGACAAAAATTTTGCCGGCGAATTTGACGGAAATTTTTTTCGCCGAATTAATGATTTTTACGCCCGCCTTGGCCAATTTATCCAGCAACTCTAAATTTTTTTTATTGCCGAACCAAGCGACGACGCTTTCCCCGACTTTCGGCCCGACGCCAGCCAAATTCTGCAAATCTTCCAGCCCGACGGATTTTAATTCGGCTAAAGAACTAAACCGGCCGGCCAAAAGCACGGCGGTCTCCTCGCCGACATGGCGGATGCCCAAAGCATAAATAAATTTCGCCAATTCAATTTTCTTGCTTGTTTCAATCGCCTCAACCAAATTTTCCGCCGACTTTTCCGCAAATCTTTCCAGGGGCAATAAATCTTCTTCGCGCAACAAGAAAATATCGGCCGGGTCCTTAACTAAATCCGCCGCTTGCAATTGGTCTAAAATTTTCGGACCCAAACCGTCAACATTAAAAGCCGTGCGGGAAACAAAATGCGCCAGGCCCTCCTTTTGCTGGGCAAAACAATTTTTATTGGAGCAATAATATGCCACTTCGCCTTGTTTTTTAATTGCCGGCGAACCGCAAATCGGACACTGGCTCGGCATTTTGAATTTTTTCTCTTTGCCGGCGCGCAATTTCGGCAAAACCGCCACGATATCGGGAATAATATCACCGGCTTTTTGCAAAACCACAGTGTCGCCAACGCGCACGTCCAGCCGAGCAATTTCATCCTGATTATGCAAAGTCGCGCGTTTCACGATGCTGCCGGCCAAAGATACCGGTTGCAAATGCGCCACCGGCGTCAAAGCGCCGGTCCGGCCGACTTGCACATCAATATCTTCCACGATGGTCGTTACTTGTTGCGCCGGAAACTTGTAAGCCGCCGCCCAGCGCACGTGCTTCGCGGTTCGGCCGAGTTTTTCCTGCCAAGCCAAATTATTGACTTTCAAAACAATGCCGTCAATGTCATAAGGCAAGCACGCGCGATTTTTTTCCCAATGCTTAAAATAATCCAATGCCTCTTTGACGCTTTTAACTTTTTTATAATTTGGATTGACTTTGAAGCCAGAATCCAACAATTTTTCTAAAATTTCCGCCTGCGTTTTCAAATTTAATTCCGCCCAATCGTAAATTGAATACATGAAATTATCCAAATCGCGTTCAGCCGCGATTTTCGGGTCAAGCTGGCGGATAGTGCCGGCCGCGGCATTTCGCGGATTGGCGAAAACCTGCCCAGCGGATTTTTCCGCTTGTTGATTTAATTTTTCAAAACTGGCTTTCGGCATATAAATCTCGCCACCGGCCTCTAAAGTAATATTTTTTT
>CAZLRS010000017.1:4616-9291 GCA_964562085.1 uncultured Gammaproteobacteria bacterium
CCCCGAGTTACCGCTTTATCCAACAAACCGTCGCGATACAAAAACGACACATTCAAGCCGTCAATTTTCAATTCGCAAATATATTCAATGTCTTGACCCGCGGGCAAATCCAAAAATCGCTTGGTTCTTTCATCAAATTCTTTCACTTCAGCAAAAGAAAATAAATCGTCAAAAGAATATTTCGGCGCGGCGTGCTTATGCTTTTCAAATTTGCCCAGCGCCTTGCCGCCAATGCGCTGGGTCGGCGAATCCGCCGTAATAAATTCCGGAAATTCTTTTTCCAACTTTTCCAACTCGTCTTTCAGCGAATCACGCGTCGCGTCGGAAACTTTCGGCTGGTCTAAGACATAATAAGCATAGTCAATTTCGGCTAATTGCTCTTTTAATTTCTCAATCCGATTTTTAGCATCAAACTTATTCATAAAAACATTGAAAATTGGGAATTAAAAATTTATTGAAAATTGTAAAATTGAAAATTAGTAGCTTTTAGTGATGTCCTCTTCGCTGAACAACACAAACCCCAACAACCCCGAAACCGGATCGCGAGGGGGCAAATGAGCAATAATTTCCTGCCGTACTTGATTGAAATAGCCATCAGCTTTTAAGGTAATGTTGGTAATCGCCTGCGAGTTTGAACTCCCGGCACAGTCAACGTTATCAAAGGCACGGACTCGCAAAGAATTAACCGCGTCCGTCCCGCTCCCCAAGGCGCGAAATTCAACGGCATAATTACTGATGATTACGTTGCCACCCGGCTCGCGGTCGGCAAAATTATAACATTTTGGCGTCCCCAACATCTCGGAATCCGATATCTGCACGTCGTTAAGGTCGGAAAAATAAACTACCGCGCCATTTTGCAAAACCGGTTTTAACCGAGTAAAAATCGTTTCCAATTTGGCCGTGCCGATTTTGCGCCATTCAACCTGCAAACTTGCAGGCAGACCGCCTTTGTCTTCGCGCTCCAAAAAATATAACTTGACGCTCTGGCCGTTGTTTAATCGCTGGCGGAAAACCGATGCCTCGTAATCGGATGAATTTTTAATATTCCATCGGCTATTATTGCCCAAAGAATAATCATCGCCAATAATATTTAATAAACTGCCGACGTTTTCGGTGGCATCAGATTTCCGCAATAAAAATAAACTTTTCTCCAAGCCGGATTCGGCGGCGTAATAAGCGATGATGGAATTATCAACCGCGCTCGCTTGCTTGATGCCGGAAATAATAAAAACGCTAAAAGCGATGGCGGTGGAAAGCAAAATCGCCATGATAATCAAAGTCGTAATTAAAATAATGCCTTTTTCATTTTTCATTAACGTTGATAAGATTTGCTGGAAATCGCGGTTTGAACGGACAGCTCTTCTTGGTATTTTTCTGCCACTTTTCCGGTTCTATTTTTTATCTTTAATAAAATGGTAACGCGGGGCTGAATATTATTGTAATAGCTATTCGTCGCCGAATTGATTAAAAACGGATCTTTGCCGGGGTAAATCCGAAACCAAACGGAAACAACTTCAACGTCATTGGCATTTAATGGAGCGGATACTGTTCCGCCGTCAATTTCGATGTAAAGCAAGTCCGCGCCTAACCGGTTTAGACCGACAACTTTGTTGGCTTCATCTTTTTTAAAAACCAACTGCGCGGTCATATTATTCGCGTCAAGCGCAATTTGCGAATAATCAATTTCGCGCGCGCGGATTTCCCGCGCCATTTTTTCCATCATATAACGCGCCTCATTTTGCAAGCGCTGAAAACTGGCGGTATGCTGTTGCAAATTGCTGGCGTTGATAAAAATGCCGGAAATAATCACGGAGGCGATGGCAAACACGCTCAAGGCGACGAGGGTCTCGACGAGAGTAAAACCAAAATTTGATTTTAAGTTGTTTTTTAACATAAAAAATTTTTGGCAATCATAATCCAAGTTTTTCTTCATACGTCATCCCAGCGCCGTGCCCTGCCGAAGCTTTACGCGAAGGAGGGAAAGCTGGGATCCAGGATTTGCAAAAGTTAATTTCTATTATCAAATTATCACTAAAAAAATAATATTTCTCTGAAATGTTAAATATAAATGCATAATGCTTTGCCTTCTTATATTATTCTGCCAAGCTAATTACTAACATCCTGGATTCCTGCTTTCGCAGGAATGACGTAATATGACGTTTCCGAGTTACCAGTTACCAGTTACGAGCCCCTTCCATTATTTCCAATCAAACAACTGCTCTTCGGCAATAATGCTTTTGGTTTTGCCGTTTCTAATCCAACGCACTTCGGACCGGACATTAAGGCCGACTTTTAATTGATTGGCATCGCAAGCCACACCCGAATTTTTAATGACAAAATTATAATTCAGACATTTAAAAGGATTGGCGCTGACCGGACAGCAGATATTCTTGATTGTAATTAATCTCTGATACGGCGTTAACTGATTATTCAGCGCGATGTGAATAAAAAAACCTTGGGCATCCAAATATAATTTTACCGACTGATGGTTAAAGCTGTTGGGTCCGAAATTAATTGTCGGGGTGTCGCTAAAAATATTGGCGAGAGTACCAGTGCCGTCGCCGACCAAACCGTAATCCCAGCCGCGAGGGGGAGTATTTTCGCTGTCATAAAGCCAATTGGAATCGCGAATATTTTTCACGACTTCCAGCCCTTCGCGCGCCAAATTAGCGCCGACAATTCTCATCCTGGCTTCCTGCTCGCCGGAAAAATTTGCCAACAGTAAATTCCACGCGGCAAAAACGCCGGTAGTGATAATGCCGATGGCAACAATTAATTCCATCAAGCTTAGGCCTTTTTGATTTTTGATGCTTAGCATGAAAAAATTTAAAAATTGATTACCGCCAACCGCTGACGGCTGACCGTTAAAAATTATGGGGAGCATAAACCGTCGGCAATGTCCATTCGGCCGGAAATGCCATTGACGACAATGCAGGCATGGATTGAACCGCTTTTGGCGTGATTTAATTGCAATTTAATTTCATCGCCACTGATGGAAAATTCCGGCTCGGCGCGCGGCGGGTCAAAACTGATATCCAAAGCGTTGCCGTTGTTGGCAATAATTAAAGAGTTTAATAGCGAAATGCTTTCAATATTTTGAAACTGCAAAGGATTATCGCCGGTTTTCGCCCGCAATAAATAATTTTTACAGCCGCCGGAACAACCGTCAAGATGAAAATTGAAATTAATCGGCGATTGGCCGTTGATAATGCCGCCGGTTAGCGCCATATTTTGAATTCGTTTCAAGCCGTCCAAAACCGTCAACGCGTCATTTTTAATTTCTCTTTTCTCCTGCCCGCCGCGCAAATTAACCACTGCCATCGCCGACATAATGCCGATGATGGCGATAACTATGAGTAATTCTATGAGAGTAAAACCGGATCTGTTTGATTTTTTATATGACATAAATTAAAAATTCTTTAAAACATTCCCGCATACCAGCTGATTATTCCATTTCCCCATAACAAAGCAACAATTGTTCCGACCGCCAAAAAAGTCCCGAATGCCACTTCGGATTTTAAATTTTTCTTGCCAAAAACATATTTGGCAATCAAAATCGGCGCCGACCAAATCGCGCCGATGATATAAGCGAAAAAAAGAGCAACGATGATTTGAGGCCAACCGAGCATCAGGCCCATCAGCGCGCCCAAACGCAAATCACCCCCGCCGACCCACTTGCCCCTGGAAACGACGAATTGGATTAAAAAAACCGACAACCCGACGATCGCCGCGCCCAGTAAATTTTTCCAGCCCAGGCCGAGCCAAAGATTGAAAAGTAAGGCGAAAATTATCGCCGGCGCTGTCACTTTATCCAAAATCAATTGCCATTTCAAATCATAAACAAAAATGACGATTAAAATGGAAATGAAAATCAAATTTCTCAACCAAGGCAGAAAAACCAGCGAGCTTGACCATAAAAGATTTTTCGGCAAACCGCCCACGACGCTATAAGTCGCTAAAACGAAAAGCAAGCCGGTAATAATTTCCATCAGCGGATATTGCCAAGAAATTTTTTTCCGGCAATAACGGCACTTTCCGCCCAAAGCGACAAAACTAAAAAGCGGAATCAGGTCTTTCGGCGCCAAATCATGCCGGCAATGCGGGCAATGTGAACGAGCGACGGCGATTTCTTCCTTGCTGTTTAATCGCAGAATAATTACATTCAAAAAACTGCCGACAATCGCGCCGAGGATGAAAATAAAGAGGTAGAACATTATAATTTTTTAAATGTTATTTCCCCTCCTTTCCAAGGAGGGGCCGAGGGGTGGTTTTGAAGCGTCTGAAATGAATCGTAAGACGCCATCCATATTGTAAAAAACTTCATTGTTCGTGATTCGCAAAATTTTTATTCCCTTAGATTCAATAAACTTCTGTCTGCTTACATCATATCGCGTGGATTTAGCGTCAAAGAAATGATTGGCGCCGTCAACCTCAATCGCTAATTTCAATTCCGGGCAATAAAAATCAACCACGAAACCGCCGATGCCATATTGCCGCCTGAATTTATAACCATCTAACTGCTGCTTTCTTAGATGTTGCCACAAAACAAATTCCGCACGGGGCAAATTATTTCTTAAATCTTTTCTTAGCTCCTTTTTTGACTTGCTATTAAACAATTTAGTGGCATACAACTTTGCAGGCTGTTTCATAACCCCTCCCTGCCTCCCCTTGGAAA
>CAZLRS010000018.1:0-9164 GCA_964562085.1 uncultured Gammaproteobacteria bacterium
ATTGATGCGGCGCCAGAAGAAAAAGCGCGTGGAATTACAATTGCTACCTGTCATGTGGAATATGAAACCGCCAAGCGGCATTATGCCCATATTGATTGTCCGGGACACGCTGATTATATTAAAAACATGATTACCGGCGCCGCCCAGATGGATGGCGCGATCTTGGTTGTCGCCGCGACAGACGGCCCGATGCCGCAGACCCGCGAACACATTATTTTAGCCAGACAGGTCGGCGTGCCTTATATTATTGTTTTCTTGAACAAAGTTGACCAAGTTGACGATCCGTCTTTGATTGATTTGGTTGAAGAAGAAGTGCGCGACTTATTAAAGAAATATGAGTTCCCCGGCGATACCACGCCGATTATCCGCGGCTCGGCTTTGAAGGCCTTGGAAAATCCGACCGGTCCGGACGCCGAACCGATTTTTAAATTGGTTGAGGCCTTGGATACTTATATTCCGGAACCGCAGCGCGCGGTTGACCAGCCGTTCTTGATGCCGATTGAAGACGTTTTTTCCATTGAAGGCAGAGGCACGGTTGTGACCGGCAGAATTGAAAGAGGCATGATTAAAATCAATGATGATGTTGAAATTGTCGGTTTAAAAGATACTCAGAAAACCGTCGTGACCGGCATTGAAATGTTCAATAAGTCATTGAGCGAAGGCCGGGCGGGCGATAACGCCGGCGTGTTATTGCGCGGCACCAAGAAAGACGACGTGGAAAGAGGCCAGGTTTTGGCCAAGCCGGGAACAATCACTCCGCACACTGATTTTGAAGCCGAGGCCTATATCTTAAATAAAGAGGAAGGCGGACGGCATAAACCGTTTTTCAAAGGTTATAAACCGCAATTTTATGTCCGCACCACCGATGTTACCGGCGAGGTTGAATTGCCGGCCGGCACGGAAATGGTGATGCCGGGCGATACGGTTAATTTGACGATTAAACTCGGCAAAAAAGTGGCGATGGAAGAAAAAATGAAATTCGCCATTCGCGAAGGCGGTCATACGGTTGGCGCGGGCGTCGTCACTAAAATTCTTAAATAATTTTTTTGAGGCAAGGGAGGGGTTTATCCCCTCCCGCGCCAAAAAAGTTCCTTAATTCAACCAAGATGGCAAATACCAACGTAAAAGCAGAAAATGACAAGACCCACCAAAGGATTCGGATTAAAATCAAGGCCTACGATCACAAAATCATTGATAATTCCGCCAAGAAGATCATTGAGACCTGCGAGCGCAACGGCATAAAAGTTTCCGGACCGATTCCTTTGCCGACGGAAAAGAAGAAATACACAATTAATCGTTCAACTTTTGTGCATAAAGACAGCCGTGATCAGTTTGAAATGAGAGTGCACAAAAGATTATTGGATATTCTTGACCCGGATCAAAAAACCGTTGATGCTTTGATGAGTTTGACTTTGCCGGCCGGGGTGAACGTGGAAATCAAGATGTAATTTATTAAAAATAATTAAATTGCCGGTTAAAATTAATGGAGAAAGATCCCGCGTTAATTGGCGCGGTCAAAGGGGAAAACCTCCATCGGATTTTTTCGGCAAAAAGGACTTCATCTTAAAAAATAGGTTTTAAATCTTAAATCCCGGGCCAATTCTGGCCGGTGTTGAGGTATAAGATCTGGTTTTTAGGATAAAACCAGGTTTTTTTAAATCACCCGCATTGCGGGGCCATCACTTTAAATCACAAGAATGAAATTCATTTTAGGCAAAAAATTAGCTATGACCCAGTTGTATCGGGAAGACGGCGCGGTAGTTCCGGCGACGGCGGTTTTGGCTGAACCGAATTTGATTACGCAAATCAGGAATTTGGAAAAAGACAAATACAGCGCGATTCAAGTCGGTTTCGGCCAAGCGAAAAAAGTCAAAAAACCGATTGCCGGCCATTTGAAGGGCTTGGCGCTGGTGAAATCAATGCGCGAATTTAGAGTGAAGCCGGAAGAAATCGGCGATCTGAAGCGAGGCGATACGATTACGGTTAACGTTTTTATCCCGGGCGATATTATAAAAGTTACCGGCAATTCCAAGGGCAAGGGTTTTCAGGGCGTGGTCAAGCGCCATGGTTTCCATGGCAGTCCCGCCACCCATGGCCACAAGGACCAGGAAAGAATGCCCGGTTCCATCGGCGCGACGACCGCTCAGAGAGTGATTAAGGGCAAGAGAATGGCCGGCCACATGGGCGATGAACAGGTGACGGTTACCAATTTGGAAATTGTTTCCGTGGACGCGGAAAAAAATATTTTATATGTTAAAGGCGCGGTGCCGGGCGCGAGAAACGGCTTATTGCTGATTGTCGGGCCGGGGACGATGGACTTAGCTAAGCCGGAAGCGCAAAATCCGGAACCGAAATTGGAAAATGCTGAAACGCCGGAAGAGGTGAAAGTTGAAGAAGCGAAAATCACGGAACCAGCAGAGCAACCGGCGGTTGAAGTGACAAGCGAAGAAGCAGTCTCGTAATCCGTAACGCGCTTGTCCTGCCGTAGCTGATAAGCGAAGGCGGATAACCCGTAATTAAAAATTAGAAATTTAAATATGAAGCTTCCAGTATACAACAATTCAGGCGAAAAAATGAAAGAGATAGAGCTAAGCTCCAGAGTTTTTGGCGTCAAAATCAAACCGGAAGTCGTTCATCAGGTGGTTGTCGCGCAAATGGCCAACGCCAGGCAGATTTTGGCTCACACCAAAAACAAAGGCGAAGTTTCCGGCGGCGGCATCAAGCCGTGGAAGCAAAAAGGCACGGGCCGCGCTCGGCACGGTTCAATCCGCTCTCCGTTATGGAGAGGCGGCGGCGTGACGTTCGGTCCGAGAAACGACCGGAATTTCAGCGAGAAAGTCAATCAGAAACAAAAACAATTGGCGCTTTTCATGTGCTTGTCCGACCGGGCGCAGGATAATAAATTCGTGGTTTTAGAAAATTTTGAATTCAACGGCAAGACCAAAGATTTGAATCTTTGGCTGAAAAATTTGAAAGCGAAATTGGAAAATTTAAAAGACGGCAAGAAATTTTTAATGGTGCCGGAAACTAATGATAAAAATTTGGTCCGCGCTTCGTTGAATTTGAAAAATATCCAGGTAATTTCAGCCGATAGCTTGAATTGCGTGGATATTTTAAAAAATAACGCGCTGTTGGTTTCAGAGAAAGCGGTGGAGAAAATTGAAAAGCATTATAAAAAAATTAATGAAAAGAAAGTAAATTAAAATATGGGAATTTTTAATCGCTCAAAAAAATCAGACGACCAAAGCCAAAAAGAAATTTCGGCCCAGATTGAGCATGAAGTTAAGGCGGTGAAAGAAGAAAAAGTTGTTCCGGCGGAAAAGAATGAAAAAATTGAAACCGGCGTTAACAAAACCGCGGACAAATCCAGAATGGCGAAAGATATTTTTGGAATTTTAATCAAGCCGTTGATTACGGAAAAGGCGACTGTTTTGGAAGCGCTCAACCAATATGTTTTCGCGGTGGCGAAAAAAGCGAATAAAATTCAGATTGCCCGGGCGGTTGAAAGCCATTATCACGTTAAACCGATTCAAGTTAATATCATTAATAAAATCGGCAAGGACGTGAGATACGGAAAAGTTCATGGCAAAACTAAGGCCTGGAAAAAAGCGATTGTCACTTTGCCTGAAGATTCCGCGATTAAGATTCACGAAGGCGTTTAATAAAAAAATATGGCAGTTAAATTATACAAACCAACAACTCCGGCTAGACGCCGCACCTCAGTGCTGACGAGTTTTGGCATCACCAAAATCAAAGCGCATAAAAATTTGATTTTATCAGGTAAGAATCGCGCTGGCCGGAATAATCAAGGCAAGATTACCGTTCGCCATCGCGGCGGCGGCAGCCGGAAGCAAATCAGAATCATTGATTTCAAGCGGAATAAATTTGATCTTCCGGCGAGAGTGGTCGCGATTGAATATGATCCGAATCGCAACGCCCGAATCGCATTATTGAATTATCAAGATGGCGAAAAAAAATATATTATCGCTGGCGATGAATTGAAAGTCGGCCAGACGGTGATGAGCTCGCAAAAATTAATCGGTTTGAGCGCGGGCAATCGTTTGCCGTTAAAATTGATTCCGGCCGGTCTGTTTGTTTATGATGTAGAATTAAATCCGGGCCGGGGCGCTCAGCTGGCTCGAGGCGCCGGCAGCAGCATTACCATCATGGGCTTTGATAGCGGCAACGCGCAGTTGAAATTGCCTTCGGGCGAAGTTCGGCTGGTGCCGGAAGATTGCGCCGCCACCATCGGCACCGTGAGCAATGTTGATTTTAAAAATATTCGCTGGGGCAAAGCGGGCCGAATGCGGCATCGCGGCATCAGGCCGACCGTTCGCGGCAAAGTGATGAATCCGGTAGACCATCCGCACGGCGGCGGTGAAGGCCATAATCCGATCGGCATGAAAGCGCCGAAAACCAAATGGGGCAAGCTGGCTTTTGGCGTTAAAACCAGAAAACAGGGAAAAAAATCCAGCAAAATGATTTTACAGCGCCGGCCCAGTCGAAAAAAAAGTAAATAATTTAACTAGCGAATAAGCTAATAAGAAAAAATATTATGTCAAGAAGTTTGAAAAAAGGTCCTTATATCAATGAACGATTGATTAAGAAAATGAATAATGCCAAAAAGGGCGAAGCGATTAAAACTTGGGCGAGAGATTGCACGATTACGCCGGAAATGGTCGGTTTCACTTTTGGCGTCCATAACGGCAAAGATCATATTAATGTGGTCGTGGTGGAAAATATGGTCGGCCACAAGCTGGGCGAATTTTCGCCGACCAGAAAATTTTTCAAACATGGCGGTAAGATTCAGAAAGCGATTGACCAAAAAGTTGTCGTGGCGGAAACGAAATAAAGATTATCAGCCAAAATTTTAAATCAAAATAATAATTATGAATACGCAGGTTAAAGGAAAATTTATCCGCATGTCTCCGAGAAAGATCAGATTGGTTGCCGATCTGGTGAGAGGTTTAGACGTGGAAAAAGCCTTAGTCCGATTGCAGTTCTTGCGTAAAGACGCGGTGACGCCGGTGATGAAATTATTGCGTTCGGCGATCAGCAACGCGGAAGAAAATTTTAACCTGAAAAGAAATAATTTATTCATCAAGTCAATCCAAGTGGATGGCGGTCCGACTTTGAAGCGCTGGAAACCGAGAGCTTTCGGCCGCGCCACGCCGATTCGAAAAAGAACCGCGCACATTGTCATAATCTTGGGCGAACGAGTGGAAACTCCGGAAGAGGAAATTAACAAAAACAAGGAAACCAAGAAGAGCGCGGATAATTTGGTGAAGATTGAAGATATGGATAAAATTAAATTAATTGAAAAAGAAGAAGGCGGCAAAGACAAAGAAAAAGAAGAAAAGCCGGGCGCGGAAAGCGGATTTGCTTCCCGCGGTAAAGCGAAAAAGGGCTTTGCCGGCCGGATTTTCAATCGCCGCTCTGGCACCAAATAATTTTTTAATACTATGGGACACAAAGTTAATCCAAGACTTTTCCGAATAAAAATCAATAAGACGTGGGATTCCAAATGGTTTGCCGATGCCGATGATTTTATTTCTTTTTTAAGGCAGGATGTGATAATCCGAAAATATTTGATTAAAAAATTGAAAGAAGCGGCAGTGTCAAAAGTGGAAATTGAGCGCTCAGCGAATTCTTTGAAAATCAATATTCATGTCGCCAAGCCGGGTGTGGTTATCGGCCGCGGCGGTCAAGGCGCGGAAGATTTGAAAAAAGATATCCAGAAAAAGTTTTTAAAGGATGCTTTCAGCCGGAAAAAGGGGATTAAAGATGTCAATATTAATATCATTGAAATTGAAAAACCGGCTTTGGACGCCATGGTGGTGATGGCCGGAGTGGTGGCAGATTTGGAAAAACGCATTCCGTTCCGCCGGGCGGTAAAGAGCGCCATCGGCCGCGCCGAAAAGGCCGGCGCCAAGGGCGTTAAAATCATCGTCGCCGGCAGATTGAACGGCGCGGAAATCGCCCGCACCGAGACCTTGTTCTCCGGCAAGATTCCATTGCACACTTTGCGCGCCGATATTGATTACGCCTATGGCCCCGCCCAGACGATTTATGGCAAGATCGGCGTTAAGGTTTGGATTTATAAGGGTGAAATTTTTAATAATAAGACGCAGAATCAGGAAAATAATTTTGAAGCTAAAAATAAATAAAATATGTTAGCACCGAAGAAATTAAAACACCGGAAACAATTCCGGCCCGATGTCCGAAATAAAGGGAGCGCCACCAAAGGCACGACCGTCGCTTTTGGCAGTTTTGGCTTGATGGCGATGGAAGCGGGCTGGATTAAGGCCAAACAGATTGAATCGGCTCGCCGAGTGATGTCCAGATTTATCCGTCGCGGCGGCAGAATTTGGATCAGGATTTTTCCGCATTCACCCATTACCGCCAAAGGTTCGCAAACCACCATGGGTGGCGGCAAGGGCGTGCCGGAGCATTATGTCGCCGCGATAAAAGCGGGCACGGTTTTATTTGAAATGGACGGCATCGCCAAAAAACAAGCGCAAGAGGCATTGGAATCGTCCGGTTATAAATTGCCGATTAAGACTAAATTTATTACTAAAATTAGTTAATTAAAATATGGAAATAAAAGAAATTAGAATTAAATCGGCCAGCGAGTTAAGCCACCTTTTAGCGGAAGCCAAAAAGAAAGTGGATGACTTGAAATTCAAAGCGGCGCAGAAGCAATTGAAGAATGTCCGCGAATTGCGCGAAGCGAAAAATGATTTAGCTAGAATTTTAACGATTTTAAAAGAAAAAAATCAATAATTCATATGAGTGAAATTAAAAAGCCAAAATTAATCAGAAAATTCAAGGGTGAAGTCGTCGCCGATAAAATGGCCAAGACCGTTACGGTTCGGGTTGACCATTTTAAAATGCATCCGCGGTATCATAAACAATATCGGGTGAGTAAAAAATACAAAGTTCATGACGAGAAAGGTCAATATAAAGTCGGCGATGCGATTGAATTTATTGAATGCCGGCCGTTGAGCAAAGACAAGCGCTGGCGCGTGATTAACAAATAATTCAACAAGCTAATAAGTTAAGCATATGTTACAAGAAGGATCAATGGTAAAATCAGCTGATAACAGCGGCGCCAAGAGATTGGAAGTAATCAAGCTTTACGGCGGTTATAAAAAACGATTCGCTCGCTTGGGCGATGTCGTCTGTTTGGCGGTTAAAACGGCCGTGCCTCACAGTTTGGTGAAAAAAGGCGATGTCGTCTGCGGGGTGATTGTCCGCACGAAAAAAGAAGTGCGGCGTTCGGACGGCTCTTATATCCGTTTTGATGAAAACGCGGTTGTGATTATTGATAGAAAAACAAAAGAAATGAAAGGCACTCGCATTTTCGGGCCGATTGCCAGAGAGATTAGAAATTTCGGTTCGCAAAAAATTATCAGTTTGGCGCCGGAAGTATTATAATAAATACGCAAACCCGCCTTCGCCCATCCTTCGCCGGAGGCTACGGAACGGCGCAGCAAGGCTTCGGCGAGGCGCAGTAAAAAATAAAAAGTGAATATATGAAGATAAAAACAGGCGACAAAGTAAAAATGCTTACAGGCAAAGACAAGGGTAAAACCGGCAAGGTCTTGCAAGTTTTGCCGAAAGACAAAAAAGTGGTGGTTGAGGGTTTGAATTTGCTGGTTAAAAATCAACGGCCGAGAAAGCAGGGCCAAAAAGGCCAAAGAATCCAATTCCCAGCCATGGTTGCTATTTCTAATGTTGCCTTGATTTGTTCCAAATGCGGCCAGGCGACCCGCGTGGGCTGGCAAATTACCGCGACGGAAAAGCTGAATCAAACCGGCAAAAAAGTTAAAAATGTCCGAAATCGCGTTTGTCGGAAATGCAAAGAAACGATTTAGTAATCTAAATAAGCGAATAAGCATATATGAAATCAATTTTATATAAAAAATACAAAGAGGAAGCGGTGCCGGCAATGACGGCTAAGTTCGGTTACAAAAATTATTTATCCGTGCCGAAAATCAGAAAAGTGAGCATCAATATCGGCCTCAATTCTCGAGTGTCCGACAGCCAGCAGCTGGAAGGCGCGGAAAAGGTCTTAATCAGAATCACCGGCCAGAAGCCGATCCGCACCAAAGCGAAAAAAGCGATTTCCGCCTTCAAAATCAGAGAAGGCATGGTGGTTGGTTTGCAAGTCACCTTGCACGGCCAAAGGATGTATGATTTTTTGGATAAATTGATTAACATTTCCATTCCGAGAATCCGCGACTTTCGCGGATTGCCGGAAAAAAATGTTGACCGTCAGGGCAACTTAACACTCGGCTTCAAAGAGCATAACGTTTTTCCGGAAATTCATTCCGATGAGGTGGAACGCTTGTACGGTTTGGAAATTTCCGTAGCGACCACGGCTGAGAATCGCGCTGAGGGCTTAGAGTTATTTAAATTATTGGGTTTCCCTTTTCAAAAGTAATTATAAAAAATTATGGCGACTACCGCTCAAATCAATAAATCAAATAAAAAACCGAAATTCACGACCCGATCCGTGAGGCGTTGTTGGCGTTGCGGTCGGAAACACGGCTACATGCGCGAATTCAAACTTTGTCGCATCTGCTTCCGCGAATTGGCGAGCAGCGGCCAGATTCCGGGAATAACTAAATCATCTTGGTAATTTAATTAAGCTAATAAGCTACAAGCTAAAAGCTAAAAAGCTAATAATATGATTGATACCATCTCTGACATGCTAACCAGAATCAGAAACGCCTCTAAGGTAAATAAGGCGGAAGTTTATATTCCTTTTTCAAAAATCAATTTGGAAATTATTAAAATTTTAAAACGCGAGGGCTATGTCAATGATTTTGAAGAATTAAAAATCGAAGATAAGAAATTCGGCGGCTTTAACGTGATTTTGAAATATGAGAATAATCAACCGGCTTTAACCAAATTGGGCCGCGTTTCCAAACCGGGTCGGCGGGTTTATGCCGCGAAAGACAATTTGCCGAGAATTTTGAACGGTTTGGGTTTGGCGATTATTTCCACTTCCCAGGGCGTGATGACGAACAAGCAGGCGAAGAAAGTCGGCTTGGGCGGCGAAGTTTTGTGCGAAGTTTACTAAATAAAACCTAACAGCTAACAAAAAAATAACTTAAAACCTAACAGCTAAAAGCTATAAGCTAAAATATATGAGTCGA
>CAZLRS010000019.1:0-7830 GCA_964562085.1 uncultured Gammaproteobacteria bacterium
AAATCAAGAATTAAATCAATCAATCAATGTTGAACGGCCGGAGGTCATCGACCGGATTGCGCGCGCCCGCGATTTGGGCGATTTGTCGGAAAATGCCGAATATCATGAAGCGCGCGAACGCCAGAGTTTTATTGAAGGCCGGGTTCAGGAATTGCAATATTTAATCAAGAACGCCGTTCTGATTGAAGGGCAGAAAAATGCCGATATTGTCGGTTTGGGCTCAACTGTCCACGCCACTTGCGAAGACGGTCGGAAAATCAAATATACCATTGTCGGCCATAGCGAAGCCGACCCATTGAACGGCAAAATTTCCCATCAATCGCCGTTGGGTCAGGCGTTTATCGGTCAGGCCGTCGGCCATGAATTTGAATTGCAGGTTCCGGCCGGTAAAATCAGATGCAAAATTGACAAGATTGAATAATTAAGCACAAATTTTCAATAGCAGTGGCAGGAGGAATGGAAATGAGTATTTATGGCATTGATCGCGACAAAAACGGTCATCCGGTTCACGCCAAGGATATGTTCGGTGGCGGAGAGGTGCCTGAGGAAGAAGAGGCGTTAGTCATTGCCGCCATAGTAGCAGCGGAGGCGGCGGAGGCGCGGGATAATTTAACGGCAAAATCCTCTCATAGCGGTTCGCGGTCATAGATTTGACCGCCAAAGCGGGCAAACTTATTATCTAAGTTGCCCGTTTTTTTTAATTTTGCTATACTTAGTCCAGCAGCGTTTCGCACGTTGACAATTTAAAATCAAAGAAAGGAGGAATTAATTTTTTTCGGAGAATGTCGGCTATGGTTTTTCAGTAAAAATATGAAAGGAGGCTAAATGTCATGGGCAAAATAAAGAAATTATCGTTTGAATTGCTCAAGGCAAAGGCCGGACTGGCGTTGGACTCCCCGGCGTTGGTTGAGATAGCGCGTTCAGCTAACAGCCCTAATCAGGCGTATGAACAGACCTATCTTGAGACGGGTGATGCTAAGAAGTCAATCGCTTGCCAGAATCTCGCTAAAATAAAACGGGATTTCGGCAAGAAAGCTTTTGACGCTTATGTGTCGTCCGTAGTTTCTGCCAGCCCACGCCCACCAAAGGGCACGGGCAAGAACAAAAAAGGAGGCAATCAAATGGCGCAAGAAACTATCGCTAAAAAGAGAACGGAGAAAAAAGCAAGTAATGGCCAGCCGTCAATTCCGTTAAAAAGGATTGAATATCGGTCGGTGGTTAATGGCGCTTTCGCGCAAGTCAGAGTCGTCCAAATTTACTGCAATGACGCGGCAAAGTCGGTGGAGGCGATTTATGTTTTTCCTCTGCCGGATGAAGCGACGGTCATCGGCTGTAAAATGAAAATCGGCGAGCGGACAATTACAGCGCAGATAAAAGAGCGCCAAGAAGCTCGGCAAGAATACGATGAAGCCGTCAGCGCCGGGCATCATGGCGTTCTGATGGAACAAGAGCGTCCCAATATTTTCACCATGAATGTCGGCGGCATTGAGCCGAACGAAGATATCAAGGTGGAAATTGATTATGTCCAGCGCGTTGGTTGGCAGGATGGCGGCGGCCGTTTCCGGATTCCGTTGGTCGTGGCTCCGAGATTTATTCCCGGCAATCCGACTGGAAAAACCGGTGGCGGCTGGGCGCCTGATACCGATCAGGTTTCTGACGCGTCCCGTATTACGCCGATAATCAGCAAAGAAGGCGCGCCTTATAACGCCGATATTAACGTTTCATTCGCTCCGGGCTTTGCTTGCGAGCTTTCCTGTCCGACGCACGCGATGATTGTCGCCGGTCGGACCGTGAAAAAAGATGAAACCGTTGAAATCAAAACCGGCGAAATCAGGACCGACCGAGATTTTATTTTGGTTTATCGCTCTTTGTCTGCCGTTCCGGAATGCGCGGTGCACGGTTGGACCGACGGACAAGAGGCCTTTCGGTTAGTAAGCATTATTCCGTCGTGCGAAGCCAAGCCGGTAGCGTCTGATATCGTGGTTCTGCTTGACCGTTCAGGCAGTATGAATGGCGCGAAAATTGACGGTGCCAAAGTTATCGCCAAAAATGTTTTGGTGAAACTGCGTGAGCAGAATCTCGGCCATCAGGTGGCGGTCGGCGTTTTTGACGATTTGACTGAAATAATCTCGTCCTTCGGTGATATTTCCGATAATCTTTTAGCAAAGATTGCAGAAATTAAGACACAAGGCGGAACGGAATTGAGTCAAGCGTTGACTTGCGCCAAAAACATGTTTTGTGGTTCCAGTCGGTCGCGAATTATTCTCTTGATTACCGACGGCCAGTTTGGCGGTGTTTTCCATTCTTTCAAGTTGAAAGATTTCGGCCAAGCAAGAATAATCGCTGCCGGCGTTGATACCGCGGTCAATGATTCTTTACTGAATGAATTGGCCAGGAAAACCAAAGGCGCCTGCCAGTGGTTTTATCCGGGCGAGGATTTTGACCATGCGGCCAATACCTTGGTCGGCATGCTTTCCGGGCCGGTTTTGCGCGACATCAAAGTTGACAGTTCCGGGCAAGCGGTCGGCATCAGCGATGTTTTCGCCGGTCGTCCTGCCACTATTGCCATTCGCTTTGCGAACCCAAACGAAGTCAATACGGTTATTACTGGCGTTGATTCCGAGGCGTCTGATCGGTCATGGGGCAAGATTGTCGGCGCTAAAGCCATGGAATGCGAATTCGCTCCGCAAATTTGGGCAAGGGAATTCATCCGTGAAAGCCAAAAAGACGACGAGACAATTAAAGCCAGTTTGCAATATGGCGTTATTTGCTCGCTCACTTCATTCGTGGCGATCTCGGAGAAAAAAGTTCCCGGCCAAAAACCGGTGCGATGTGAAATTCCGGTTAATCTGCCCAAGGGCTGGAATTATGAATCGGTTTTCGGTTCAGGCATTCAATGTCTGACCGCTAGTTTTGGCGGTGTCGGAGACAGAGGCATGCTGTTGGGCGCTCACGTTGGCGCCGGCATTGGCGCGAGACGACTCGCGAAAGCGTCCAATAGAACCAAAAAAACGCCACGATTGGGTGGAAATCCAAATTTCCCCGGGCCTAATCCGCTTGGTCCACCACCTTATCCGAGACAGTTTCCGGCTTTTCCAGTTTTGCCCTCGCTTATTCAACCGCCCCAATCTTCCACTCGGTTCACGCTTGAAGCGAGTGATTTGGTTGATCGACTGGTCGGCATTTTAATCGCCTTAAGCCAAGGCAAGCGGGAAGAAGCGGAACAAGCGTTCCAAAATCTCGGACTCACGGCATTAGTCGTAAGCTCCTGGGATGAGGAAAAACGGTCCAAAGCATATTGTTTCGCCGTCGTTCTAATATCTTACGGTTTTAATTTCAGCCAAGATATTTTAACGGCGCTGGCGCGAGAATTGACGAACGCTAATGCTTTGGCTTGGCGCAACCTGGCAAGGAAAGAAAACGGTTTGCCGTTTGACCCTGCTTTGCCAGCATCAGGCCTTGACGGTTATGAATACCTTGTCTGGAAATTCGGACGAGGCAAAAAGCCGGTTCAAGGCGACTGGGCTTTAGTTCCTTAAGGCCAAATTTGATCTTTACTCGGCCGAAGGTTTTTACACCTTCGGCCTTTTATTTTTGTCAAAAAAATCCCTTGCCAACTGGCGGGAAAAATGATAAAATAATAGTATCCTCGTTTACGTCATCCCAGCGAAAGCTGGGATCCAGGGTGCTGAAAAGTTGGTTGTTAGTAACAAGCAACAAGTAATAAGTAACAAGGAAATTTAAAAATTAAAAATTACAAAATTAAAAATTATTTAAGTTATGGAAGCGAAGAAAAAAATCAGCCAAGACAAGACTAAAGCGCAGTCGGCTTACGGCGCGGAACAAATCCAAGTTTTGGAAGGTTTGGATCCGGTGCGCAAGCGCCCCGGCATGTATATCGGCAACACGGCGGAAGCCGGGTTGCATCATTTGGTTTGGGAAGTTGTTGATAACAGTATTGATGAGGCCATGGGCGGTTTTTGCGATACGATTAAATTGAAGCTCCTGCCCGAGAGCATTGTTTCGGTTGAAGATAACGGCCGCGGCATTCCGGTGGAAAAGCACAAAGCCACCAAGGTTTCGGCCTTGGAAACGGTTTTGACCAAACTGCATGCCGGCGGTAAATTCGGCACCGGGGGCTATAAGGTCTCTGGCGGTTTGCACGGCGTCGGCGTTTCCGTGGTGAACGCCTTATCAAAACATTTGAAAGCCGAGGTTAAGCGCGACAACGAACTTTGGTTGCAAGAATACAAATTCGGCAAACCGTTGAAACCGGCCAAGGCCGTCGGCAAAGCCAAAGGCACAGGCACAAAAATCACTTTTCAACCGGATGATTCCATTTTTACTGTCACCGAATTTGATTTTCAGACCATTTTGGACCATTTGCGCCAGCAGGCCTATTTAACCAAAGGCGTTAGAATTATTGCTTGCGATGAAAGAAACGAAGATAAATCCAGGCATATTTGTTACAGTTTTTATTTTGAAGGCGGAATTAAATCTTATGTCGGGCATTTGAATGCCCATTCCGAGGCGAAACATGATAAAATTTTTTATATTGATAAGTTGGTTGGCGACATTACGGTTGAAATCGCTTTGCAGTATATTAATGAGTATAAGGAAACCTTAATGCCTTTTGCCAACAATATCTATAATCCGGAAGGGGGAATGCACGTGGTCGGATTCCGTACGGCTTTAACCAGAACTTTGAATAATGTCGCCAGAAAAAAAAGCTGGCTGAAAGAAAAAGACGAAAACCTTACGGCTGAAGACGTGCGCGAGGGCTTGTCCGCCGTCATTTCCATTAAATTGCCCGAACCGCAGTTTGAAGGCCAGACCAAAGCCAAGCTTGGCAATGTTGAAGCCAGAACCGCGGTGGATAAGGTGACATCCGAAGCATTGGAAATATTTTTGGAAGAAAATCCTCGCGACGCCGAGGGCATCATCGGCAAATGTATTTTGGCCGCCAAAGCCCGCTCGGCCGCGAAGGCCGCGCGCGAGACCGTTTTGCGCAAAGGCGCGCTGGACGGTTTTGCCTTGCCCGGCAAATTGGCCGACTGTTCGTCCAAAGACCCGAAACTTTCCGAATTATTTATCGTGGAGGGCGATTCTGCCGGCGGTTCGGCGAAGCAGGGGAGAAATCGCGAGTTTCAGGCGATTCTGCCGTTGCGCGGAAAAATTTTGAACGTGGAACGGGCGCGGCTGGATAAAATGCTGGCCAACAATGAAGTGAAGTCCTTGATTATCGCCATGGGCACGAATATCGGCGAGCAGTTTGATATTAATGAATTGCGCTACGATAAAATCGTCATCATGACCGATGCCGACGTTGACGGCGCGCATATCCGCTCTTTGCTTTTGACTTTATTTTATCGCCACTTTCCGGATTTGATTCATGAGGGCCATATTTATATCGCCCAACCGCCGCTGTATCGGGTTCAGCTCGGCAAAGAAGTGCGCTGGGTTTATTCGGATACGGAACTGGAAAAGACGAAAGAAGAAATTATGAAGACGGCGTCAAGCGCGAAATCAAAAGGAATTTCCTCCCCTGCCCGAGGGGAGGCGCTACCGCCGAAGGCGGGAGCGGAGGGGTGGGAGGAAGGACAGGAGAACACTGAAGGAGAAAACCATGAAGCAGAAATTTTCGGCGAAATGCGATTTAATATCCAGCGCTACAAAGGTCTAGGCGAAATGAATCCGGAACAGCTTTGGAATACCACGATGGATCCGGCGCAAAGACAGATGAAACGAGTGACGATTGAAGATGTGGAAAAAGCCGATGAAATGTTTGACATTTTGATGGGTAGCGACGTTGGTCCGCGCAAACGTTTCATCCAAACCCACGCGAAAAATGTGAAGAATTTGGATATTTAATTTATGATTTCGTAACGCGCCTGCCATGCCGAAGCCTTGGCGAAGGATGGTAACGCGTAACGTGTAATGCGTAATGCGTAATTCCCCCCCCCGTTACGTCATTCCAGCGAAAGCTGGAATCCATGGTGCTATTGATCAACTCGGCAAAATAACATACGTTAGTAAGGCGTTATTGCAACCTATTTTAATTAAACAAAAAAATAATACTACCAACTTACTCTTGCAAATCCTGGATCCCAGCTTTCGCTGGGATGACGGGAGTGGGGTTTTAAAAATTATTTCCCTATGCCATTAAACGCTCCAAGCTATAACCTTACCGACAAGCAATTAAAGTTGAGCTACTGGTACGTCACGCACAAGCTCGTGATTCGCCAATGGCTTGTGATTGGTTTTCTGGCGGTTTCAATTCTGCTGTTCGCTTACATTATTTGGCAGGCGGTCATGTTCACGGTTGAATATCCGAACGAGCAGGCCATGATTAATAATTTAATTGTCGGCGACGGCCAAACCGCCACGGCGTTAGAAGCCAAGCGTCCGGCCAATATCCAAATTTCCGGTTTGCAAGCCATTGCTAATGATACCGGCCGGAATGATTATTATTTTCAAATTCATAATCCGAACAGCAACTGGCTGGCGGAATTTGATTATCAGCTTGTCGGCGAAAAATCAAACACGCCGTTGAAATCCAGCTTTGCCTTGCCGAACGAGACGAAATATCTGATGGATTTGGGCGTGGAAAATTTGGGTGGGGAATTGAGAATTGCCAATTTGAAATGGCAGAGGATTGATGATTATGAAAATTTAAAAAATGCCCGCTTGAATTTTCTGATTGAAAATCAGAATTTCATTGCCGGGCAAAAAGCCGGCGACCCGAATCGCGTGGTTTTTGACCTTCAAAATTTGTCGGCTTACAGCTATTGGGAAGTGCCGATTACCGCCATTTTGTCCAATGGCGGAACCATTGAAGGCGTGAATTATATTGTGTTAAAGCAGGTCAAGTCCGGCGAACGGCAACAGGTGGAAATTTTATGGCAGAATCAATTACCGCGCATAGACAGCATTGAAATTATTCCGGATTTGAACATCTTGGATGAGGATAACATTATGCCGATGAGTGGGGGATAGTTAGTAGAATTTTATCGTAGGGGCAGGCCTTGCGCCTGCCCTTTTCATTGTAGAGACGGGTTTATCCCGTCTTTTAAATTTCCCCTCCTTTCCAAGGAGGGGCCGAGGGGTGGTTTTGAAGCGTTTGCAACCGGTTGTAAAAATTTTTAAGAGCGTAACTTTTTTATGACACGTTTCAAAACCCCTCCCTGCCTCCCCTTGGAAAGGGGAGGAATTTTTTTAGTAAAAAAACACCCCGCAAGATTTTACTCTCGCGGGGTTTTGTTGTTTGTTCGAATTTGCCGGGTTTATTCGCTGCATGGCTTGCCCAAATATTTTTGAAGCAAGCACATAGCGTCTCCCGGACTAAAGGTGCCATCGCCATTTATATCCTCCGGAATTTCCGGTGGGAGAATTGAGGATAGTGGAATTGGTTCTTCCCAAACCCCATACCTTTCTTCACTGGCCGGACCATTTGGCGCAATATGATAAGCGCTTGTCCTTAAATCTCCTAAATCTAGTTTTACCTCCCTATTGTTTAGTGGAATTGGGATTTGCACATCTCTCTCCATAAAGATATTATTTTGGATATGGTAGAGTTCAGGGTGTCTACTTGCACTGTAGTCACTGAGAATTAATGGCGCTGGTCCTATTAAAATATTATTCTCCAAAAATACTCTGCCACTACAGTTGCCGGCGAGTATGGATTGCTCTATGCGGTTTGACATGAAAGCGCAATTAATTAGCTTTACTTCCCCAAGGCAATTCGCGGAGAGGCCAGTCCACTCAATTATACAATGATCAAAACTTACTCTGTCATTAGTATAGTGGCCACGCAAAAGGGAGCTCATAATC
>CAZLRS010000019.1:7840-8956 GCA_964562085.1 uncultured Gammaproteobacteria bacterium
CCAAATTTTTTCCATGTATATGAAGTACTGCCCAGCACCCATGCAAAGGTGTTTCACGTACGTGCTTACTCCCTTGCCACGGATCTCTAATTCTCGGACAGGAATACTTTGATTTTTAAAATCATATATTCCATATCCTAATTCCAGGCAAAGGAATTGATTATTGTCTGGCCCCAAAAAATCGTTGATCGTGGCCATATACTCCTCCGCCGTGAGTCCGGGCTCCAAGTAGAGGCACCCGCCCGCCAACTGCTCCTCCGCCACGACCTGAATCGCGACAGAAACCAATGCCAGCATTATTAATGCTACCAATACTGCTCTCATTCTATTTCTCCTTATTTTTTGATTTTTTATATCAACGCCTTTTGGGCGGTAATATTTTGAAATATATCTAAAATCCTCTAAAACAGGGGATTATTGAATTGTTAAAGAACTAAGCTGTTTTTAGCTTATCTATCATTATATCATATCCCGCAAATTTTGTCAAGCGTTTACGGATTACGCATTACGGATTACGCGTTACGCTTTGCCCTTGACACGCGTTTTAAATCGCGATATATTATATTTAGCACTCAAATAGGCCGAGTGCTAAATCGGAAAATATGGCCGAAAAATTCGACAATTTACTGAAAATTATCATTGAAGAATATATTAAGCTGGCCAGCCCAATCGGCTCCGGTCTGATTGTGGAAAAATATTTTCCGGATTTGAGCTCGGCGACCATCAGAAATTACATGGTTGAATTGGAAGCAGACGGTTTTCTTTGCCAGCCCCACATCTCCGCCGGCCGGGTGCCGACGGAAGCCGGTTATCGCTATTACTTTGAAAATTTCGTTGAACCCGGCGAGAACGGCAAGGAAAATAAAAAAAGTTCGGATAAGCTGGCGAAAAATATTAAACCGGATGAAGCCGGCATTAAAAGTTTAGCGAAAGATTTGGCGGAATTGTCCGGCGAAGCGGCTTTAGTCGGCTTTTCGCCGAATGAGGTTTATTACACCGGCATTTCCAATTTATTCCGCCAGCCGGAATTCAGCGAACACCAGTTGGTCTACGCCATCAGCGACGCGATGGATCATTTGGATGAAGCGATGGCGAAAATTTTTGCTCGAATTGGCG
>CAZLRS010000020.1:0-8773 GCA_964562085.1 uncultured Gammaproteobacteria bacterium
GATATTCCTTATACATCCTTAATTGCGCTTCCAACTGTTCGGCGCTGTCCTCTTCCTCATCAGCCAATTGAGGCAGTAAAATTTTTGATTTGATTACCAAGAGCTTCGTCGCAATCATTAAAAAATCAGCCAGCTCAACGGCGCTGATATTTTGCGCGGCGTCCAAATAAGCGAGATACTGGTCGGCTACTTGGGCCAACGCCACTTGGGAAATATCCATTTTCTGGTCCTCAATTAATGTGAGTAATAAATCTAAAGGACCGGCAAATTGGTCTAGTTCAAATTTAACCATAACAATATTGAAATCCAAAATCCAAAATTCAAATCAATGTCTAAAGCTCAAAGTTCAAAATTTTTGTCATTTGGATTTTGAACTTGATTTAAGCTTTGGCATTTGGGCTTTGAATTTTATTAATAATGACAGATATTATTTACGTTTTTTACTGATTTTTTTTCCTTTCTTCGCGATCGCTTTTTTTACACCTTTTTTCACTGCTCTCTTCCCCGTCTTTTTCGCCACTTTCGCTTTAACCGATTTCATTTGTTTTTTTATGGCTTTTGGAATGGTATAACCGCCAGCCATCGCGATATCAGCGATTTTCGCCTCCTCCAGTTGCAAAAAGTCCTTCACTTTCATAAACACGCTGTCGGTCAAACTGCCGGCGGAAAAAACCGCTTTTTTGGTGCTGACCATGGCCTTATCCACCACCACTTCCAATTGGTGCAATTTGCCGAACGAAGTGAGCGAACCGGGCTTGATTTTCAAAATCTTAATCATCGCCTGCTCTTTTGGAATGGAAACCCTTTTTACGCCTAAGACCTTTTTCAATTTATCCAAATTTATTCTTTTGTCGGCCGGCACAATAACCAAGGCGTAGGTTTTGTCCGCCTGCACTAAAAGATTCTTGGCGATTTCTTTCAGCTCGCGCTTCAAGGTGCGCGCGGCGTCATAAGCGGTGTAAACCACTTTGTGGGAGATTTCATCGTAATCAATCCCCTGTTTATCCAAATAATCTTTAACTTTTTTAGGTACGGGCATGGGAATTAAAGTTATGAATTAAAAATTTAGTGATTAATTTTTAATAATTTGACCGGCGACGATAACCGTCCGGTTGAAACATTGCCGGCCAACGCCATGGGCGTAAATGTCGGCGTCATTGACGGGTTTGGGCTGGGTAAAATCATTCTGGGCGTTGGGCGCGGTCAAGGAAAAATTAGCGCATAGCTCATACTGTTTATCGCCGGTTCTTTTATACTCATACGGCTGGCCGGTTTCCGGGTCGTGGTAACTGGCAAATTGCGGCAATAACAAATTCGCCGGCAATGTATCATTATTCTGCTGGTAGTAATCATTAATAATAAAAGAAAGATTGCTCAAATCGTTTTCTCTTTGAATATCAAATTTAAGCGCGCGCGCCCGGCTCGGGGAATCAATAATCATAAAGCCGCCGATAACTGAACCGAGCGAGACAATAATGACGACAATTAATCCGGCCAAAGAAATTCCGCTCCGCCGGCTGAAATCTTTCCGCACCAAATCATAAAAATAATAGCCGAAAATTCCGCCGGCAATCGCTAAAATCACGACTGTTTTCAAAATCACCGCCGACGCGTAATCGCCGTTTAAAAAACGGAATAGTTGGAACACCAGCCGGCCGATAATCGTGAGGGCGGAAGCCAAAAGCATCAAATAAGTGAGCCAGCGATGAATCCCGCTTTTGCAATTCAGATTGCCGGCTTTATAATTTTTATGAAGCCAGGAAATAACAATTAAAAATATCGGGGTAATGATAATCGCGGAAGCGATGCTGAATTTGAGCGAGTCTTGGGAATAATAATTCTCGTAATCGGTCGCCTGGGGAATAAAAAATTTATTGATGATTTGAAATAAAACCGACCCGATGGAAATTGACATCCAGCCGAGCGTGATTAAACTTAAAAGATTCAAAAAAGCGTCCAACGCGCCTTTGCCTTTGTATTGTTCATCCATACATTTTTGATTATTTTTTAAATGATTTAAGTTTAAAAAGAGTTTGTTGTTTGCCCCACAACTCCCGCGCCGCTTTTTTTCCCGCTGGCGTTAAAATCACTTCCTTGATAAACCATTTTTCCGCGGTTTTGACGCCGACGCCCCTAATCAACCCCCGGCTTATCAGCCGTTCCGCGCTTTTGGTGATGATATTTATCCGGTCTTCCGTTTTCGGCGAATTTTTAACGCTGGCATAAAATTTTTCCAAAACTGCTTTGGGCACGCGACCGGTTCGGCTCCCCAATCCTTGGCGCAAAATATATTTTTGCAAATCGGAGAGAAGCATAGTTTAAGATGACAATTTAAAATCGTTGACGATTAAAACGAACTTGTAGCCGAGATATTCCGCCGCCTGCCGGCAAAAAGTCATGCGAGCAATGAAAATTTCAAAATATTCAACGATGCTGGCGATTTTGGCGTCCAACTTGATTTTTAAAACGATTTCTTTTTTCTTAATGTCAACCAAAAATTCATTTTTTACCACGCCCAGATTAACGCGGTCATGAATATCCTGCTCCTGGTCTTTGCGCTTGCCTTTTTTGACGCGGTCGCGATGGACGTCGGATTTATCGGCCAAAACCAGAATCGCGGAAACTTTATTGACCAATTTTAATTCGTCTTTGTCGTGCGACACGATCGCCTGCATAATAATGGAAATATCGTCTGGGTTGATGTCTTCGTTCAAATAAATTTGCGAAAATAAAATCGCCGCCCAGTAATGATGCTGGCTTCGGCCCAAAAAATTGCCCATGTCATGGCAATAACCGGCCACGGCCGCGAGTTCCTGCTCGCGCGCGTTCAGGCCGATTTTATGCGCCAAACTTTTGGCGCGATCGGCGACAATGTTGACGTGGCGGAAACCATGGTCGGTGTAGCCCATGGCGTCAAGATATTTTTCCGTCTGGCTGATAAAATTATTAATCTTGGAATTTTTTTTGACTTCGTCCAAATAAAGTTGCATGGGAATTTGGTTTTTATTATTGATTTAATTTGAAAGTTTTTAAAATCGCGGAAACTTCCTGCAATCTATCCAGCACGCTTTCGTCCGGACCATTGGAAACTTCGCTCACAAAAACATAACTGGCATTTTCACCCAAAATGCTTAATCCGGGCAAAGCGTCATTGCTGGCGGCCCATTGGGCTTTGGTAAACGCATGAATGGCAAAAATTGAATTACCATTGAATAAAAATTCAGTCGTATCAACATCTTTAACTGTATCAGTAAAACCAGTTTTACTTTCTTTGGTGGTAAAACCCTGCCAAGCAATCGGCAATTCCAAAGAAAAACCGTACTTATCATTTTGATAAGTTAAAACTTTTGGCTGTTCCGCGGCCGGCGTCTGATTATTATTCAGATTGCTATTCTGATTGGTTTGATTTAATTTAACGCAACCAGCTAAAACTAAACCGACGCCAATAATGAGAGTGAATAAGATTGTTTTTTTCATAAATTTTTTATTTATTATTTTAATCGCCTGAACTTTCGCAGACCACCGCCGCCAGCTCCCTTAAGGCGCTGGTCATGCCTTTATCAAAATTTAATCTCGCTTTATTATGCTGGACGAATAATGGCTTAATAGCGGACGCAGTGGACGATAAATCGTCATTTTCCGCATCTCCCTGAAGAGTAAGCCGGCCTCTTCGCGCATAAGATCCCGCCATTTTAACCACCTGCTTGTCGCCATAATTGGCAACGATTTGCTCCAAGGCGGTTTTAGCTTCATTCCAATCGCGAGAACGCCTTAATTCTTCAAAACCGATGCTCATTAAAAAATCAAGCAAGTCAGTGGCTTTTTTATTTATTTCGGCGGTATTTTTTTCTTCATTATAAATAATATCAGGGATATTCAAAACCGGTTCGCCAATCTCTCCGTTTTCATCGGTTTTAAAAATAAAATCGCTGGGCAATACTTCGCCGATCGCGCCACGGTGTTCATGGATATCGCTTAAATATTTCGCGGCCTCGCCAACGGCTTGAAAACGATCAACGCCATTAAGCTGTTCATTATTAATGACATCGGCGCGATAAATATCCTGCAAAGCCAGCCCGGTCTGAAAAATTTCCGGATTTTTAATTTCTACGCCCCATTCATGCGCGCCATAATTATCGCCGAGTCCGAGCCGTTCCGCGTTTTTAACAATCTCTTCCGGAGTGCCTCGATATCTTTTGGTTCCGGCGGAAAATAAAAAACGAAAAAACCACTTTGGATGCTTCAGCATCATATCAATCGGATTTTTGACAATATGCTCGTCATAAGTGCGCAACAAAGCGTCGCCAAATTTATCTATTTTTGAAACCAATCCTCTCATGTCATATACAAATTTCCCCTCGGCATCCGTCTTTAGTTTGCCACCATAAAAACCGACCGTGCTTTCAAAACCAAGTTTTTCTTGGGTCGGCAGGCGAGATTCATTAACTGTTGTTTTGACTTTCTCCGTAATACTTCCTAATAAACCCTTTTCCGGCGAATCGTCCTGGCCGCTTTCTTCTTCCTGACGAAATGATAATTTTTCTGGCATATTATTTTATTTAATTTTAAACAATATTTTTATGTCTACTCCGCCACGGCGGTGTCTTCGCCGGCTTCAATTCCCACGTCATCCGCCAATTTGATGTGCGCTTCCACCAGCGATTTTTTGCCGATGATATTCGGCGCGTCCATCATTAAATCGCGATTGTCGCCGGTTTTCGGAAAAACAATCACTTCGCGGATATTGGGTTCATTCTGCAAGATGGAAATAATGCGGTCCAGTCCGGCCGCGATTCCGCCGTGAGGCGGAGCGCCAAATTCAAACGCTTTCAGCATGTGGCCGAAGCGCCGGCTGATTTCTTCTTCTTTAATTCCCAAAATTTCAAAAACTTTTTGTTGGATGTCGCGACGATGGATTCTAATGGAACCGCCCCAAATTTCCGAACCGTTTAATGATAAGTCAAAAGCGTAAGCCCGCCATTTCTCCGGCGCGTCCGGATATTTCGCCATATCCTCGTTATTCGGCATGGTAAAAGGATGATGCACGGCCACCAATTTTTTTTCGGCCTCTGATTTCTTGAACATCGGCATGTCAACCACCCAGCAAAACGCCAATTCGTCCGGGTCATTTTTATCTTTTCTTAAATCCGGCTTATCGCTGTTGTATTTTTCCATGGCTTCGGCGCAAGTTAAGCGCGGAAACGGCTTTTTTGAAATTTTTTTGTTCGGATATAATTTTTCCACCAACTCAATCATCAGCGGTTCCACCAAACCCAAAATATCTTCCTGCTCCAGGAAACTCATCTCCATGTCAATTTGGGTGAATTCGGCCTGCCGGTCGCCACGCTGGTCTTCGTCGCGGAAGCACTTGACGATTTGAAAATATTTTTCCACGCCCGCCACCATCAATAATTGCTTGAACTGCTGGGGCGACTGGGGCAAAACATAAAATTTTCCGGGCCAGAGCCGAGCCGGCACGATAAATTCCCGCGCGCCTTCCGGCGTGCCCTTGGTCAAAACCGGCGTTTCAATTTCCAAGAAATCTTTTTGGTCCAGATAATCGCGGACAAACTTGATAATTTTATGGCGCATCACCAAATTATTTTTCATCCGCTCGCTTCGCAAATCCAAATAACGATATTTAAGGCGAATTTCTTCGTTGATGCCGATAGTATCCTTGTCCAGTTCAAATGGCGGAGTTTCGGCTTCATTTAGAATTTCCAAACTCGTCGCCAGCATTTCCACTTTGCCGGTGGGAATTTTGTCGTTGACCATTTTAGCCGGCCGTTCATTGATTTGACCGATAATTTTAACCACGAACTCCGAGCGTAATTTCTGCGCGTTAGCGTAAAGCTCGGCATTATCAGGCGTAAAAACCACCTGCAATAAACCGCTCCGATCGCGCAAATCAATAAAAACGATTTTGCCGTGGTCGCGGCGGGAATGAACCCAGCCAAAAACCTCCACCTCCTGACCGGCGCTACCGGCCGTCTCCAGAACAGATATGCGTGACATAGAATGAGGGAAATCTAATGATTTAGATGAATTAATTATAACTAAAAGCGTGATTTTTTGCAACAAAAAATACGCGGCGAAACCGCATCCTTTTAGAACAACCGCTCCAACGAAACGAAACTTTTAATTTCCTTTTCCGCCACGTCAACGGCCAAACGGTTCAAATCGGCCAAGAGCTGTCTTTGGGTTTTGGCGCGAATAATGGGACAATAGCCCAAATGGCTTAAAAGTTCAAAAAGAGATTTGTTGAGAGCGCATAAATCGTCCGGAAAATCATGGCTAGGGGCCAAAGCGGACAACAAATTTTCCGTAATTTGAAAAATTGAGATGTCGGAAAATTCCGGCTTTACCAGCGCCTCCACCGTTTCCAAAAAATATCTCACCATCATGATTTTGCCGAACTCGGCGCTGATGGCGGAATAATTTTTATTGATTTGAGCCGCGGCAATATGCTTGGTTTTTCCGCTGGAAGCCAGCATCAAGTCCGAAACTAAAAACGGCTCCAGATGCGGAGCGAGCTTAGAAGTAATTTTCTGCGCGCCTCGGGCGACAGCGTAAATCTTGCCGAAGGCCTGGGTGTAAATCACATACTCGCGGTCAGATTCCCCGCGAGGCGATTGGCGCAAAATAATGCCTTGGGTGAGATGAGTCATGTGTTAATAATCGTAACGCGTAACCCGTAACGCGTAATTAAAATTATTATTTTTAGTCGACGATCATTAATTAGCTATACTAACGAATCTAAATGCGATTGTAATATAAGCATCGCGGCTACATCGTCTTCGCTCCTATTTGGCGATAGGCGCGCCGCTTCTTGCGTTGTGAACCGTTCATCTTGTTTGATAATTTCAAGCGTTATCGTTTTTTTCAATTGCTCAATAAAACCATCCACCCTTTTCATTTGCTCCGCGCCATTGATTGGCGAACCGATAATGATCTTGCCGATGTTTTCCGTGGCGCAAATGTTTTTGATTTGATCAATGGCGTCATCCCAGCCGGAATTTTTTAAAATTTTATATGGCAAGGCCACTCGGCTTTCAGTGTCGCCCAAAGCCAATCCTAATTTGCTGTCACCGTAATCAATCGCTAAAAGTTTCATTGAAAAAATTATTTGGTTAAAATTTCATAACCCTTGGCTGTAACCGCCACCGTATGTTCAAAATGCGCCGACAAACTTTTATCCCTGGTGGCGACAGTCCAGCCGTCGTCCAAGGTTTCCACTTCCCAACCGCCGACATTTATCATCGGCTCAATCGCCAACGTCATCCCCGCTTGCAATTCAATATCCGGCACGCGCGAATCAAGATAATTGGGAATTTGCGGTTCTTCGTGGGCGGAAAAACCGACGCCGTGGCCGACCAGCTGGCGGACGATGGAAAAATTATTTTTTTGAGCGCACTCTTCAATGGTACGGGAAACATCGGAAATATGCCGGCCCGGCTTGATTTGCTTAATAGCTTTCGCCAACGCTTCTTCGGTGGCGACAATTAGCTTTCTGGCTTCGGCGCTGATTTTGCCCACGCCGACGGTTTTCGCCATATCGGTGAAAAGCTTTTGATATTCCAAACCGCAATCCAAGCCGACAATGTCGCCGTCTTTGAGAATGCGGCCGGTTTGGGGAATACCGTGGACGACTTCGTTATTAATGGAAACGCACAAGGCCGCCGGATAAACTTCCTCGGCCCAAGCCGCTCGATAACCCTTGAAACTTGGCTTCCCGCCCTTTTCTTTGATTAATTTTTCCACCAAGGAATCGAGCTCGCCGGTACTGACGCCGGGTTTAATTTTTTTTATCACTTCGTTTAAAACCCACGCCAAAATCGCGCCGCCAGAGCGCATGATTGATATTTCTTTTGGCGTTTTGATTGAAATCATATCACCTTATTTCGCAAGTTATGAACCATTTCTCTCACAATCTGCTGAAACACGCCTTCAATGTGGACTTCGCCGTCAATTTTAATCAAGATATTTTTATCGGCGTAAAATTTGATAATCGGATCCATGTTTTGATGATAAATGCTCAATCGTTCTTTCACCACTTCCGGCTTGTCATCATCCCGCTGAAAAAGCGCATCGCCGCAAGTGTCGCAAACGCCGGCGATTTTGGTCGGCGAATATTTGACGTGCCAAGTGTGGCCGTGCCGGCAAACGCGCCGACCGGTGATTCTTTCCACCACGGTTTCATCTTTTACATCAATCAAAAAAACATAATCCAAACTGGTGGCGCCATTAATAACTTCGGCCTGCTCAATTGTCCGCGGATAACCGTCCAACACAAAACCGATCGCGCAATCGTTCTGCTTGATCCGCTCCAAAACCAATTGATTCACCAATTCATCCGGCACCAATTTGCCGGCATTCATAAATTGAGCCACTTCCGCGGATAAAACGTTGCCGGTATCGTCTTTAATGAGATGCAAAATTTGGCCGGTGGAAACGTGCGGGATGGCGAAGGTCTTGGCGACCAATTCGGCCTGTGTGCCTTTGCCGGAAACCGGCGGACCCAGGACAATGATTTCAAACGGTTTTTCGTTATTCATGGAGATATTTTATGAATTAAATTTCAAAAAGATTTATTTGAATTTTGATATTAATTATTCCCTTTTATTTTACTCCATTTTGGATAATAAAAAAAGGGGCTTTACGCCCCCGTCGCCGATGGCAAACGCGCCATAATTAAATCTCTTCGTAATCGCGCATCGCCAATTGGGCGTTGATTTGATTGACAGTTTCAATCACCACGGAAACCACAATTAGC
>CAZLRS010000021.1:0-8310 GCA_964562085.1 uncultured Gammaproteobacteria bacterium
AACTCCAAACACATCACCTATCATGCCAGCAATTTCACCCTTAATTACTCCTTTATTGTTATTTCCAATCGCACCCGCAACCCTTCTCCAATCATTTAAAAGATAACCTGCCAAAAGCAAAACTATTATAAATACGGACGTCGGAAGACCAAGCCAAGAAAAAACTAATCTAGCAAACCAAACCGCAACAAAACCAGACAAAAACGAAATAATAAATCTGAAAATATCAAGTGGAAATTTTACTTTTGATATTATTGGTAATAGTAAAAGAGAAATCATTCCCACTATACCACCGATAAAAGGGGCGGCAAAAAAACCACAATATAGGCAAAAATTTGTCTTAAAATCATATGTTGACTTACTTATTATGCATTAAAAATTCTTTTATTTTTTCAACAAATTTATCGGGTGTGATAGAAGCCATAATAAAGTAGTCCACCATGCCAACCTCTTTAGCTCGTTTAATATCTTGGGGTTGGGATAAATTATCTAAGCCAATTATCGGAATATTTTTAGTTTTTTCATTGGCTCTTAAAATTGTCGTTGCCTCAAAGCCACCCATTACAGGCATTATTATACCCATGATAATTAAATCTGGCTTTTCCGTAAGAATTAACTCAATAAGCTCGGCCTCATTATTAGGAGGGTTTAAATAGTGCTTAAAATTATTAAAACCAGCTTCTTGAAACTTGGATTTATATAATTCCCCCAAAAGTTGATCGTCTTCAAAATGAATGATTTGTTTATTCATATTTTGTATTTAAGCAGAGCCAGCCCAGATTCCTAAAATAATTGCAATAATAATTCCTACAATAATAATCCATGAAGGTAGGGGTGGCAATCCAATCCATTCTCCAATTGTTTTTCCTTTGGGGGTTTTTACCTCTGCCAAAGTCACGCCTCTTTTTTCTAGTTTTTCTTTTATAGAATTTGTGAATAGATCAAATTGGGATTTTTGTCTCATATTATTTAATTAATTTATCTAAATCCTCTTTATGATTCTCCAGCGGCCTAAAATTTAGATTGCTTCGTCGCCTGCTGGCTCCTCGCAAGGACGACATTGGAGACGAGGCAACGCCTCGTCTCTACAATACTTCCTGCGATGACGAATAGCTGGCAATCATTTCCCTAATCCTTTCCGCTTCGTTTTCTACCACGTCCCCATCATATTCTCCGCTGTGTTTGTTGTAACCGCCATAGCTGGCTTGTTTTTGGTCCAAATGGATATTAAGCGTATTGCCGTCAATGTAGGCGTGGAAGCGCGGATAAATTCCTCCGCCCAGCCGGCGCGAAAAACTGGTTTCCGGATTGCGCGGGTCGCGCACCAAACCATACCCGCTTCGGCGGAGAATTTCAACTGGATTTAAATTTTGGGGAATAGAAATTCGCATTTTAAAATTATTAACCTCCTACGTCATTCCGGGCTTGACCCGGAATCCAGTAAATCCTCCCCTTACCAAGGGGAGGTGTCCCGTAAGCGGGACAGGGGGGTTTGCCGAAGATTTCAGAAAACGCCGGCAAACCACCCCTAACCCCTCCTTGGAAAGGAGGGGAAATTACCTGGATCCCAGCTTTCGCTGGGATGACGTGATGGGTTTTAAGTTACAATTTTGAACTTTGATATTTGAACTTTGAACTTTAATTTTTACATTCCCACCGTCTTTTTCATCACGCCTAAGATGCGCGCCCCGTATCTTGCCACATCCCGATAAGTGATGAAGACGACAAGAAGCATCAAAAGCGCGAAGCCGAGGTTGTGCGCCAGATTTTCCAATTGCTGTTTCATCGCCCGCCCACGGATTTTTTCAATCAGCAGGAAAAAAATCCGGCCGCCGTCCAACGCCGGCAAAGGCAGGATATTAATCAGCGCCAAATTCAAAGAAAGCAAGGCGGTGAATTGCAAAACATAATAAAATCCCAAGCGGGTCATTTGGCCGGTCAAAACCGCGATGCCCACCGGCCCGGCCACTTCCGCGCCCGTCGGCTGGCCGACAATCAAATTCCGAATCAGAATGAAAAACGCGGAAATAATCGTGAACAGCCAGACAAAAGCCAATTTAATTCCTTCCCAAATCGAGCGATACCACGGAAAGCGAATAATGGCGGTAGTCGCCAAAGCGACGCCGATGCCGTTAATGCCTTGATATTCCTGCACCGCCAAATCTTTAGTGAATTTATTTTGTCCGCGCTCAAATTCAATTTTAACTTGCCCGCCTTTTTTGGCGCCGACATAATCTTGCAACGCCGTAATGCCGGACACGGTTTGGCCGTCAACGCTCAAAATTTCATCCCCCGCCCGAACGCCGGCGAGATCGGCCGGCAGGCCCTTAATCACTTCTATCACTTGCGTTTTCGGACTGGACACCAAAATCGCGCCTTTAATCTCCCCTTCCACCGCCGCCGGAATGCCGAAATTAAATCCGATGATTAATAAAAAAATGCAAAGAAAAAAATTCATCGCCACGCCGGCCGCTAAAATAATTGAACGCCGACTTATGCTCTTATTGGCGAAGCTTGTTGTGTCGTCTTTATCTTCGCCGTTCTCACCTTTGATTTTGACAAACCCGCCCAAGGGAATCCAATTCAAAGAATAAACCGTTCCGCGGAACGCGTCGGCTTCAGTCAATTCTTGCCGGCCGAAAATCCAACGCCATCTTTTCACCGGCGCGGCGAGGCGATCGCGCCAAAACTGCAAACCGAAAACTCTCGGCGGCAAGCCGAAGCCGAATTCCTCCACGGTCACGCCGAATTTCCTCGCCGTCCAAAAATGCCCAAGTTCATGGGCAAAGACGAGGAGGGAGAGGATGGCGATGAAGACGATTATTGTGAGAAACATAGAAATATGGAACTAGTAACTGGAAACTCGGAACCGCCCAATTACGTCATCCCAGCGAAAGCTGGGATCCAGGATTTGCAAGAGTTAAACCCTGCTGCCGAATTATTACTAAATAAATATTACTTCTCTTACAGGTTAAATATAAACGTATAATGTTTTTCCTTCTTGTATTGTTCTGCCAAATTAATCGCTAGCACCCTGGATCCCAGCTTTCGCTAGGATGACGGGGAGAGAAAATTCCAAATTATTCTAAACCGTCATTATCTCTTCTTCTTTTTCATCAGCTATTCGTTTGATCTGCTCATTGAATTCGCCGGTTTTTTTGTCCAAGTCCTCAATCAGGCCGAATCTTTCGTCTTCGCCGAATTCTTTATTTTTTTCCGCTTCCAAAACCGCTTCTTTGATTTTTTCGCGCACATTCCGAACGCCGATTCTGGCTTCTTCGGCTTTGTGGTTTAGTATTTTAACGATTTCTTTGCGCGATTCTTCGGTCATTTGGGGCACGACAACGCGAATGCGTTCGCCTTCATTGACGGGACTCAAGCCGAGATTCGCTTCCAAAATCCCCCGCTCAATATCTTTCAAAATATTTTTGTCCCACGGCTGAATCACGATACTGCGCGCTTCCGGCACGGAAACCGACGCCAGTTGGTTGATCGGCGTCAAAACACCATAAGCGGAAATCATCACGCCGTCCAAAATCGCCGGATTAGCCCGGCCGGTTTTTAATTTACTTGCTTCGGACTTGAAATGTTCAATCACTTTAACAAATTCCGGTAAATGATTTTCAATTAAATTCATACGATTAATAAATTTTATTTTTTAATTATTTCCCCTCCTTTCCAAGGAGGGGTCGAGGGGTGGTTTTGAAGCTCACTATTATAAAAGTGACACTCAAAACCCCTCTTTGGTCTCCCCTTGGAAAGGGGAGAAATTTAAAAATTCCTAAATTTTAAATATTTTTCTATTCCTTCGGCTTGAAAGCGCCCAGATAAACCGTGCCGGTTTCAACCGGGTCAATGGCAATCGCATTGGCCAGGCGCGTGAATGGCAATTTGGATGAAGACCATGTTTTCCCGCCGTCAATCGTTTTCACCAAAGTCGTCCGAGTGGCGTAATAAATTATTTTACTGTCTTTCGGATTCACGGCCACGGAATAAATCGTCGCTTCTTTCGGCGCCAAAATCAGATTGATCACGTCCCAGCTTTCCCCGCCATTAACCGTTCTTAGCATGCCGTATTTTGAGATTAAAATCAAGGCATTCGGCGCGGCGCTGTCAATGACCAATTTTTTGTATTCATGGCTGCCGGAATAAGATTTTAGGCCATCGCCTAAAGAAATCCAAGTTTGACCGGAATCGGCAGTTTTAAAAATACCTTCTTTGGTTGTCGCGGCGTAAATTATCCGGCTGTTCCGCGGGTCCATCGCTAAATCAACAAACGCGCCTTTGGAATGGTAAACCGTCGCCCAGGTCTGGCCGGCATTTTTGCTTTTTATAATTTCGCCGTCGTCATTTACCAAATAAAGATTGCTAGTGTTGAAAGAATCAATGGCGATATCGGTCAATAACACCGTCGCTTTTTGATGGTAATAAATATTCTGCCAGATGCGGCCACAATCAACGGACTTGTATAATTTGTTGCCCGACACAGCGTATAAAACGCATTTGGATTTCGGGTCAACCGCAACAGCGCGCACCTGGCCGCGATTCAGCTGGCTGAATTTCCGCCAAGAGTCGCCGCCATCGTAAGAATAAACAATGCCGTCGTTTTCCGTGGACAAATAAATCGCCTGGTTGTCGCTCGGGTCAATCGTGATCCGCCGAACGTCAACATTGGCAATGCTGGCGATTTTACCGCCAGTGACCGGCACGGCGATTTTTTGCGCCCAAAGCTTGCCGCCATCAATTGATTTAAAAATTCCGCCATCGGCTTTCCCGCCGGAAGCGGTTCCGCCCCCAGCGCCAAGCTGGAAAGTGCAGCCGCCCAAAATCAGCATCAGGCCGATCGCCGGCAAGACCAAAAATTTTTTCCCATCCTTCATAGATTTATAATTAAATTTTCTAAAACAAATTTTGAATTGATATTCCGCTTCAAGTTAGTTTGCGCCTCTTTTACCAGCGCCAGCAAATTGATGATTTTTTTAAAAGGGAATTTATCGCTTTCGCTTTTGAACAGATTAAGATAAGGCAAATTGGCGACCAGCGGTTCGTTATTATTATTGACCAGCGCCAAATCGCGCAAAATCGTCTGCCAGCGCGCTAATAAATTTTCCGTCCGCGCCACATTCGCCATTTCATCTTTGTCCCAGCCGATCAAATCATCAACCAGCGCCAATCTACCGCCGAGATTCAAATTCGCCGCCTGGAAAAAATCTCGCACTTCGGTTTCATAATTTTTTTTCAATTCGCTATCCTGATAAAGCGAAACCGCCAGACCCGGCCGGCCCAAGGACAAATGCGCCAGGATTTTCGCTTCTTCCGGCGTCACACCGAAAAATTTCAAACGAGATTCAATTTCCTTAGCGGCCACCGGCTGGAAGCGCATGATTTGACAGCGGGAAATAATCGTTTCCGGCAAGCTTCCGATGTCGTCGCAAATCAAAATGATGACGGTTTTCGGCGTCGGCTCTTCCAATAATTTCAGCAGGGCGTTATAGGCGCTCGCGTTGATATCCTGCGCGCCGGGAATAATCGCGATTTTATAATTATTCAATAAAGTTGATTGTTGCAAACGGTTTTTCAAATCTCGAACCTGGTCAATAGTGATATCTCGTTTAAGTTTTTCCGTTTTTTCATCTTTTTGACGCTCAACAACGGAAACATCGGCATGGGTGTGGCGCAAAAATTGCTCGCAATGGCTGCAAGCTCCGCACGGAATGGCGTCTAATTTTTTTTCGCATAAAATGGATTGCGCGAAAATTTGCGCCAAAGCGTATTTGCCCAAATTCGGCGGGCCGGCGAATAAATAGGCCTGGGCGAGATTGTTATTGGCGATCGCCAATTGCAAAAAATCGGTGATGCGCTTATGGCCGCAAATCGGCCAATTGAATTGTCCGTCCGTCTTCGGCATAAATTAATTATATTTTAACATAAATTGCCAACTCGCTGCAAATTAAATTAATTTCCGCCCCCCCCCTTGTTACGTCATTCCTGCGAAAGCAGGAATCCAGGATTTGCAAAAGTTAAATTCTAATACCAAATTATCACTAAAAAAATATTATTTCTCTGAAAGGTTAAATATAAACGCATAATGCCTTGCCTTCTTATATTATTCTGCCAAGTTAATCAATAGCATCCTGGATCCCAGCTTTCGCTGGGATGACGGAATGGGCGGGACTGGGATGATGTGGAGAGGGATTACTTATTCACCGAATCAAACAAACCTAAAATCTCCTCCGCTGTTTTTCGCCACGAAAATTCTTTCACTCGCGCCAAACCCTTGGCGACCAGCTCCCCGCGATATTCGCGAACGCTTAAAATTCTATCCGCCACCTTTGCGATTTCCAGCGGTTCATACGGATTAGCAAAAGCCGCGGCGTTGCCCGCCACTTCCTGATGCGGATTGCATTCCGACGCGACGACCGGCGTGCCACAAGCCATCGCCTGAAGAATCGGCAAACCGAAACCCTCATAAAGCGTGGGGAATAAAAAAATTTCCGCGCCGGCGATAATGGCCGGCAAATTTTCTTCCGCCACGTAGCCGGGCATGATAATTTCCGTTTCCAGTTTGCCGTTCTTGATTATCTGTTTGGTCTGGTCAAAAATGTTTCCGGCCGCGCCGATTAAAACCAATTGCAAATTTTCAAATTTTGATTTCAAGATGCCAAAAGCGCGGATGATATTGCCGATGTTTTTCTTTTTTTCAATCCGACCGACATACAAAATATACGGCTTGGCGATTTTATATTGTTCTAAAATATTCGCCGAAGACGCCCTGGCACCGTCCACCACCGCTTCCAAATTATATTTTTTCGCGTCATAGCCCGGATAAACGACTTCAATTTTCTCCGGCGCCACATCATATAAATTGGCGATTTCGCGCTTGGAAAAATTAGAGATAGTGATAATCACGTCCGCGCGCCGGCGAATTTTCCGCATCGTCAAATCATGATACCAAAATTGGATTTTCTTATAAACTTTCGGGAAACGCTTGAAGCCGACGTCATGCACCGTCACAAACACTCTAGTTTTTTTGCGAATCGGCAGAAAAGGAATCGTGTGCGCCGGCACGAATAAAATTTCCGGCGGATGGATTAACAATTCCCACCACAGCCGGATTTGCGTCCACAGATATTTCGGGGGCCAGCGCAAATTTTTTTCTTGCCAGTTCACCGGCAAATCGCCGAGCTCGCCTTTGAGTTTTTCGTTGGCATACAAAATCACCCGATGTTCGGGGGTGATTTTTTTCAACTCCTGAATAATCTGCCAAGAATACCATTCCACTCCGGTTTTGTTGTCCTTATTCGCGCGCGACGCGTCAATGGCGATGAGCATGGAATTTATAAAGTGATTTAATGACGTTATTTTGTCGCCAAAATACTGCGCTTGTAGCTTTCCAGATTTTCCAGCGCGATGCCCGTGCCTTTGGCGACGCAGAACAGCGGGTCGTCGGCGACATAGGCGGAAACGCCGGTGGCTTTGGCCATTAGTTTATCAATATTGCGCAACAAGCTTGAACCGCCCGACAGCACCATGCCCTTGTCAATCACGTCCGCGGATAATTCCGGCGGAGTTTTATATAGCACGCTTTTAATCGCTTGAATAATACCATCTAAATGATCGCCGATGGCGTCGGTAACGTCATCGGACGAAACCGTGATAGTTTTCGGCAAACCGCTTAACATATCGCGGCCACGGACTTCCAAATACATTTTTTCGTCCAAATAAAGCGCCGAGCCGATTTTAATTTTAATTTCTTCGGCCGTGCGTTCGCCGATGGCCAAATTATATTTTTTTCTGATATGTTCCGCGATGGCAACGTCAAACTTATTGCCCCCGATGCGAACCGAGGTGGACGCCACAATTCCGCCCAAAGAAATCACCGCGATTTCCGAAGTCCCGCCCCCGATATCAATAATCATGTGGCCCGAAGCCGAACCGATGGGGATATCAGCGCCGATGGCCGCCACAATCGGTTCTTTAATGATGTAAGCCGCTTTTGCGCCGGCGGCAATAGTGGCGTCAACCACCGCGCGCCGTTCAGTTGAGGTGATGCCCGCCGGTACCGCCACCATCACTTCCGGCCGGAATAATCTCACGCCTCCCAGCGCTTTATTGATAAAGTACCGAAGCATCGCTTCGGTAGTTTTATAATCGGCAATCACGCCGTCTTTCAGCGGCTTGCAAACGATAATCGTATCAGGCGTCCGACCGAGCATCTCTTTCGCTTCCACGCCGACCGCGATAATTTTTTTGTCCACGGTAGAAATGGCAACTACTGACGGCTCGTTAATCACAATCCCCTTTTTCGGA
>CAZLRS010000022.1:0-8039 GCA_964562085.1 uncultured Gammaproteobacteria bacterium
AAAAATTTACGGCTGGTTTTGGCCGACAATCACAAAAAGCGCGTCGGCGGTTCAGTGAGCAAACCGGCTATTGGCGGCAATAAATTAACCGGATTTTCTTTGAATCCGGGCGAAATTAAAATTATTGATGTTTTGGTGGATACGACCGAAGCGACGGCCGATCAGACGATTAATTTGATGATTCAGGATATTAATGCTTATGGCACGGCTTCAAAATTCCCGCCGGAAATCGTTGGCGACAACTTAATCCTCGGCGCGATCAGTTTTGTCAATTTTCAGTAATTAATTCCTCCCCTTTCCAAGGGGAGGCGGGGAGGGGTTATGAGTCATATTGCTATTAAGTATTCGGCAGTGTCCCGTAACTAATTGCAAATGCTTCAAAACCTCCCCCTGCCCCTCCTTGGAAAGGAGGGGACAACCATTAGCGCCTAGCTGCCAGCAGTTAAATTAATGCAAATTTAACCATTGACAGCTAACCGTTAAGGATTAGCAGAACTTTAAAAAAACAAAGGAGGTGTGCGATGAAAAAGATTAATCAAAAGTCGCATGTCGCTGGCTGGACTTCGAAATCTCCGACGCCCGCCCAGCTCGCCGAATTCTTTCGGCAAATCAAGGAAGGCAAAATTACAAAGGAAAGGTTGCAGAATTTTCTGCGCGGTGAAGCGGCGGTGGTAGCTAACCAGTTCGCAGACGAGGAAACGGAATCCAACTACGGCTACCTCTCCGGCTACAAGCCCAAGGGAATCACCGAGCAGACCAACCAGTTGCGCGAGTTGTTCCCTGGGATTGGCTACGCCGATGAGAAGCTGGCCGAGCAGGATCTTCCCCCGAACGCCGAAGGATGGTTCGCCATTCCGAGGTGGGAGAAGATCTCCCCGACATACGGCGAAGCCGTGCAGAAGGTGCTCGACCTGATCAAGCAGACCCGAAACGGTGCGTTCTACAACTACCGTGAAGGCCAGCTCGGTCCGCAGTATCTCCGTCAGTCGACGAAGGCCAGCAAGGCGTTCCAGAAGCTCGGTGACGAGCAGAAGGATCACGACATTCTCGTGGTTTCGGCTCAGTTCGGTCTCCGTCACAGGGGCCGTTCGGTTCGCCGGGCACGCGAAGTCATGAACGCCAGCGAGTTCAGTCTCGGGGCTTTCGCCATCGGGATCATGATCCTGACGCATCCGGAACGGCTCCAGCACTATGACGATCTCTGGATCGACTGTGCCGGGGACGAGTTCTCTCCGGTTGCCGATGGCGACTTCTCGAAGTCTCCGTTCTTCAGGTTCGACGTCGGCAGGGTCAAGTTCGGCGCGTGCTGGGTCGGCTATGCCGTCGACGACTACGGTTCGGCTTCCGGCTTTTTGCCCAACATGCCAACGGCATAAGAGGCAAGGGCGTTAATTAGTACCTTAAGGGGCTTTTCACAATTTGTGAGGAGCCCCTTTTTTTTATAATTTTTAATTCTTAAATTTTTAATTTTATAAATAATGTGTCGGCTTTGCCGACATCCCGCCAAGGCGGGATGATTGCGAAGCAATCTAATGTTTAAATTTTTAAACCCTCCAGTTACGTCATCCCAGCGCAAGCTGGGATCCAGGATGCTAGCGATTAACTTGGCAGAATAATATAAGAAGGCAAAGCATTATAGTTTCTATTTAACCTATCAGGGAAATAATATTTTTTTAGTGATAACTTGGTCAGAGATATTAACTCTTGCAAATCCTGGATTCCTGCTTTCGCAGGAATGACGTGGAGGAGAGATTACTTGCCTTGCCTAATTCTCAACTATATTATAAAATACTCTTAATTATGCTCATCAATCTCCAAATCTATTTCCTCGCCATTGCGGGCAATTTTTGCCTCACTTTGGCATTGGTGCCGTTGATTCAGAAAATTGCCGAGCGATTTAATATTCTTGACCAGCCCGATGACGGCATTAGAAAAATCCACCAACATCCCGTGCCTTTGCTCGGCGGATTGGCGATTTTCTTAACCACTTTTTTTTGGTTGTTTTTATTCCGTTTTTTTAAGCTGGCGAATTTCGTCAAAATTTCCGACCGGACTTTAATCGGCATTTTTATCGCCGGCGCCATCATTATGCTGGGCGGATTTTTGGACGATAAGTTTCGCCTCAAACCGTATCAGCAAATCATCTGGCCGGCGCTCGCCGTTGTGGCCGCGTTTTTCGCCGGCCTAAAAATCGGTTTTATCACTAATCCGCTGGGCGGGTCGGAAAATGGCATAATCTACCTGGTTCCGGCGATCGGGGGCGCTGTCGCCATTTTTTGGCTTCTGGGCATGGCCTACACGACCAAATTGCTGGACGGTTTGGACGGCCTAGTGGCCTCAATTTCCGCCATCGCCAGCTTGTTCATTTTTTTCTTGAGTTTGGATTGGGACGTGCCTCGTTCGGCGACCGGCATTTGGGCGCTGATGCTTTTCGGCTCCTGCCTCGCCTTTTTATTTTTTAACTGGCATCCGGCGAAAATTTTTCTGGGCGAGGGCGGGAGTTTGTTTTTGGGTTTTATGCTCGGCGTCCTTTCCATTATTTCCGGTTCAAAAATCGCCGCCACTTTGTTGGTGGTCGGCATTCCGATTTTGGATGTGGCGTGGGTGATTCTCCGGCGGTTATTTAAAAAAGAATCGCCGTTTTTCCACGCCGACCGTAAACACTTGCACTTCCAATTTTTGGATTTGGGCTTAAGCCAGCCAACCGTGGTGTTGATTTTTTGCTTATTCGCTTTGGCGTTCGGCGGCGTGGCGGTTTTTTTGCCCAGCTTCGGAAAATTAATCGGCTTTATTTCCCTGGTATTTTTAATGGCGATTATTTTGATGGTTATTTATTCAATTAAAAAATGGAAAGAACAAAAATTATAACCGCCACCCGATTCCAGCTGAAGCTGGCGTTAAAAATTCTGGCTGTCGCCGGAGTTTTATTCGGTTTGACTTACGCCTTTTTCGCGGTGGCGAATTTGGAATTAAAGAAACCGCTTTTCATTAACGATAAAAAAATCAATATTGAAGTCGCCGGAACGTCGGAAAAAATAGCGCGGGGATTAAGCGGACGGAAAAAACTCGGCGAAAATGACGGTCTGCTGTTCGTTTATGACGGTTATTTTATTCCCGCGTTTTGGATGAAAGGCATGGAATTTTCAATTGATATTATTTGGATTAAAGACGACATGGTAGTCGGCGTGGAAAAAAACGTTCCCTTGCCGTCCGGTTCCGACTGGCCGACCTATCGTCCGCAAACTTTCGTCAATTATGTTTTGGAAGTGAACGCGGGGTTTGTTGATAAGAATGGAGTGAAGATAGGGGATGCAGTTAATTTCTAATTCCCAATTATCAATTCCCATTTTATATTTTTACCATTTGACATCTCCCGAAATTTGAGGTAGGATATTAAGGTTTTATAAATCATATTTTAACCTATGAAATTAGCGGTAATTAAAACCGGCGGCAAACAGTACGTCGTAAAAAAGGGGGATAAAATCAAAGTGGAAAAATTGCCGGCTGGCGATAAGGTTGAATTTGAAACCTTGCTGATTGCCGATGGCGATCAGGTGGAAATCGGCGTTCCGAATACCGCCGTTAAGGTAAGCGGCAAGATTTTAGGGCAAGGCAGAGCCAAAAAAGTCATTGGCGTCAAATACAAACCAAAAACCCGCCAAGCCAAAAAATTCGGCCATCGGCAAGCGTTCACCACAGTGGAAATTGGATAAAATAATATTGGATATTGTAGGGGCGGGGCTTGTCTCCGCCCTTTTTAAAACAAAAAAATAGCGTTCCGATATGCATCGGAACGCTTTATTTGTTTAATGGATTTTTTCTCCGGTCCAGCAATACAGGCAAAGTTTTTCTTTTGGCAAACCGATGGCGGCGACCATATCGTCAAGCCGTTGATAGCGCAGAGTGGTGGCGCCGATCATTCTTCTGACGTGTTCAACCATGCTCGCGTAAGCCGCGCTGTCCGGATTAAGATATTCGGCAACGATTTCCGGCATTTTTTTGTTGTTTGAATTGATGGCATCAATGTATTCAGCTAATTCTTCTGGCATTTCATTGCCATATATTTCTCCAATCGCTTTCCAGCTCGCCAATTCCAGCGGATAGCGGGTGGAACGGAGATAATGGCAGGGAAACATCAGGGGCGGGCAGGCGGGACGGATATGAATTTCTTTGGCGCCGGCGCCGTACAAGCGTTCAAGCAAACGATGGAGTTGAGTGCCTCGGACAATTGAATCGTCGCAGATAATCATGCTTTGATCCCTGATAATGCTTTTAATCAGGACGATTTTTCTTTTGGCAATCGCGTCGCGCCTTTTTTGATTGGGCGGGGTGAAACTTCGGCCGTAACTGGGCGTGTATTTGGCAATCGGACGCGCCAACGGCAGGCCTGATTTTTGCGCGTAGCCATAAGCGTGAGCGATGCCGGAATCAGGCACGCCGGTAACGATATCGGCCTTGATTTCATCCCGCATCGCCAAATAATGACCGCAATGATAACGCGCCTGCTCAACTTGCGCGCCTTCATAAATTGAAGCCGGCCAGCCGGTGTAAATAAAATAGAAAGCGCATAACCGGCAATGATTTTCATCGCCCGGCTTAATGGTGCGATAGCCGTTGCAATCTATTTCAACGATTTCCCCCGGCTTTAAAAAATGACAAATTTCATAACCGGTGTTTTCCAGGGCGAAAGATTCGCTCGCCACGGCAAAACCGCCTTCTTTTTTGCCGATAACCAACGATGTTACGCCCCATCGGTCCCTGGCGGCGATGATAATTTCTTCGTCATCCAGTATCAATAAAGACATTGACCCCTGGATTTTGTCCCAGATGTTTTCAATTCCGCCGGCGAAATTTTTTTCTTCCACCAGTAGCTTAACGACGATTTTCGTGGTGCCGACGGAATTGCCGGAGTTAGCTTCCAGAGCAACGCCATTTTGAAAAAGATGGTTTATCAGGAAGTTAATGTTGTTGATGACGCCGCTGCAGGCCAGCGCGAAATCGCCAAGAGCCGACAACATGACCAGCGGTTGCGGGTCATGATTGGAAATAACGCCGATGCCGCAACGAACCTTGTCATCTTTAATTGACAATTCGCTTTGTAAATGGTTGATGTCATCAATAAACCGATCTTTGAATTGCGCTCCGGTTGAAAGGTCGTGAATTTTTTTCCAAATTCCGCCCGAGATCCTCCTTACCGCAATACCGGCTTCCTCGGTTCCCAGATGGGTGTGATAGTCGGTACCATGAAACAAATCCTCTAAGCAAGTTGCCGTCTGCTGATGGCAAACACCAAACAATCCGCTCATTTCTTTCTCCTCCTTTTGATTTTTTTAAGTTGTTAATGACCTAATGTAAAATTTTATCTTAACATAATCTTTTGAAATATCAAGGGGCTGGATTTTATTCCACCGTCTTCCTGTCCTTCAGCGCGTTTTCCAGTGTGATTTCATCCGCGTATTCCAAATCCGCGCCCATGGGCAAGCCGCGGGCGAGGCGGGTGATTTTAAGCGGATATTGCTTTAATAATTTCATCAGATATAAGGCCGTGCTTTCGCCTCCCACGTCGGGATTGAACGCTAGGATAATTTCTTTTACGCCGTTGTTCTGGACGCGCGCAAGCAACTCTTTGATTTTCAAATTTTCCGGGCCGACATTTTCCAGCGGATTAATATTGCCGCCCAAGGCGTGATAAACGCCGTTGAACGAACGGGTCTTTTCAATCGCCATTATTTCCTGCGGTTTGCAGACGACGCAGATGACACTTTTGTCCCGGCGCGGGTCGGCGCAAATTGGGCAAGGGTCATTCTCGGCAAAATTAAAACAAACGGCGCAAATTCGAGCGTTGCTTTTAGCCGTAATCAGCGCCTGGCTTAATTGCCGGGCGATTTCCGCCGGCCGATTCAATAAATGAAAAGCCAGCCGTTCGGCGGTTTTCGGCCCGATGCTGGGCAATTTCGCCAATTCGTTGATTAAATTTTGGATTGATTTGGGGTAGTCCATAGTTTTCCGCTTTTTTACATCCCCGGCAAATTCATTCCGCCGAAACCGCCCAATTGCGATAATTTTTTCGCCATCAAGCCCTGGGCTTTTTTAATCGCGTCATTGCTCGCTTCCAAAACCGCGCTTTCCAATTTTTCTTTATTGCTTAAAAGCTCGGGGTCAATTTCCACTTTTTTTATTTCCTGATTGCCGTTGATGCTGATTTTCACCTTTCCCCAATCGCCGCTGCCCTCGGCCGTTTCTTCAGCTAAAGCCGATTTGATTTGATTGGCTTGGGATTTTAGCTCTTGGATTTGTTTTAATTTTGAGAACATAAAATCATATTTAATAATTAAAGTTCAAAGTTCAAATATCAAAGTTCAAATCAAATCCAAAACCCAAATGAATAAAATTTTGGATTTTGAACTTTAAGCATTGATTTGAAATTTGAACTTTAGATTTTGAAATTACATCGGCACTTCCCGTTTATCCGCCAAACTTTTGAAACTAACTTTATCTTCGTCAAAAAATAAATGCACCACGCCGGTCGGGCCGTTGCGATGCTTGGCGATGTGGATTTCCGCCAAATGCCGTTCTTCATCAGAAAGAGAATTGATATCATAACCGCGGTCGGCGGCTTTGCGATAAATGAACATCACCACATCCGCGTCCTGTTCAATGGAGCCGGATTCGCGCAAATGGGAAAGTTTCGGAATCGCCGGCCGGCCCATTTCCACGGCGCGGGATAATTGGGATAAGGCCAGCACGGGAATATTAAGCTCCTTGGCCAAGCCCTTCAAGGCGCGGGAAATTTCCGCGATTTCCTGCACGCGATTTTCTTCTTTTCTCCGGGTCGTGCCTTCCATCAATTGCAAATAATCTAAAATAATCAAATCCAGGCCGTGCTCAATTTGCAAACGCCTCGCCTTGGTGCGCAATTCCATTACATTGGTGTTCGCGAAATCATCAATGAAAATTTGGCTTTCCGCCAGCTTGCTCATGGCGTTGCCGATGTTGGGAAAATCATCGCCGCCCTCGGAAAGCTTGCCGGTTCTCATTCGCCACAAACCCACGCCGGCTTCAGCGCAAATCAAGCGGTCAACCAATTGTTCCCGCGACATTTCCAAAGAAAAAATTCCGACCGCTTTTTTATATTTAATCGCCGCGTTTCGGGCGATGTCCAAAGCGAGCGAGGTTTTGCCGACGGACGGCCGAGCCGCCAAAATCACCAAGTCGGATTTTTGCAAACCGGCCAGCAAATTATCCAAATCCGAAAAGCCGGTCGGCAAACCGCGTAACGTTCCTTTCTCGCGATGCAATTCATCAATGCGATTGAACGCGTCCGAAAGCACTTCTTTGATATGGATGAATTTTTCTTTGAGATACTTTTGCGAGACCGAAAAAACCGATTGTTCCGCTTTATCCAAGACCTCGTTCACTTCCCGGCTTTCATCGTAACCGAATTCCAAAATGCTGTTGGCCGCATTAATCAACCGGCGGAGCGTCGCTTTTTTCTGGATGATTTGAGCGTAAGAAACCACGTGGGCCGCGGAAGGCGTGAGATTGGTCAAAGTGATTAAATAAGTCCGGCCCCCGATTTGTTCCAGTTTCTTTTTTTCCTCCAACCGGCTGGCCAAACTTAATAAATCAATCGGTTGGCGTTTTTCAAACAAATCCAAAATCGTTTCGTAAATAATCGCGTGGTTGTCTTGGTAAAAATCATCCGGCATCACCGCGTCCGCCACCTTGATAATCGCGTCTTTATCAAGCAAAAGCGCGCCGAGCAATGACTGCTCGGCTTCCAGATTCTGCGGGGGGACTTTTTCCAGGTTATTCAGATTGGCCATACCAAATTATTTTAGCCGATATGCCTTTTTTCCGCAAACCCAGTTTTTAAACACCTTATCCAGTCCTTGCCAACCATTAAAATCTTTGTTATTATTAAAAATGTTGAAAATCACGCGCCCGATGTTTTTATGTTCTCCCCCTGCCCGAGGGGGAGACGTAGAGGGGGGGGGGGGTGGGAGAGGAAAAGGAATAACACGCGCCCATAGCTCAGC
>CAZLRS010000023.1:0-6633 GCA_964562085.1 uncultured Gammaproteobacteria bacterium
ATTTGAATTTGTAGCCGGGGTAAATAAAGATATTCAGCCAGCCGGTTTGCGGTTTTAATTTCCCGTTTTTATCGGTCAATGCCTCTAAAGTTCGGACGGTCGTTGTCCCGCAAGCGATAATTTTTCGGCCGGCGGTTTTGGCGCGATTTAAGCGAGTAGCGGTTTTTTGGTCCAAAATCGCGAATTCCGGGTGCATTTTATGTTCGTTGATGTATTTGGTTTTGACCGGCGCGAACGTGCCCAGCCCGACATGGAGCGTGAGATATTCAATTTTTACGCCTTGTTTTTTCAGACGGGCGATTAACGGCTTGGTAAAATGCAAGCCGGCGGTCAGCGCCACGACCGAGCCGAACGTCTTGGCGTAAATCGTTTGGTAGTCGGCGAGCTTGGCTTTGGTTTTAATGTAAGGCGGAGTCGGCGTTTCGCCAATGGCGAATAATTTTTTGTCCGCGCAATTAAATTGGACCAGCCATAAATTGTCGCTTTCTTTTTGAATAATTTTTGCTTTAATGTTTTTGGGTAGTAAAATTTCTTGTCCGGCTTTAACTTTGCCGCCGATTAAAACTTGCCAGATGTTCCTTCTCTCTCCCCTTTCCAAGGGGAGACCGGAGAGGGGTTTTGAATCTCCCTGAATGTGCGCGACCTTCAAAACCTCCCCTTGGCCCCTCCTTGGAAAGGAGGGGAATTGTTTCAACAAAAAAATTTCCATTTTTCCGCCGGTTGATTTTTTTCCGTTCAGCCGGGCCGGGATTACCTTGGAATTATTGAAAACCAGCGTGTCGCCGGCGTTTAAATATTTTGCCAGATTGAAAAAATGGTCGTGGGAAATTCGGCCGGATTTTTTTTCCAAAATTAATAACCGCGCTTGGTCTCGCGGTTTAATCGGTTTCTGGCTGATAAGCTCCGGGGGCAAATAATAATCAAAATCAGAGGCGAGCGTGAGCTTTCTGCGCTTGTTCATTTAGTTTTTGGATTATTTTGGCGATGCGGTATGGTTCAGGCACTTGTTCAAACAAAAATCTTTCGGTGGTGCCGGCGGTTTGGATGTAAACATCGCCGTATTGAAAAATAGTGGCCAAAAATCCTTTTTGTTCGGCGGTAACATCTTGGACTTGATAAAGGTCCAATTCAGAAACAACGCGATTAAAAAGACCATTCTGCTCGCGGTTGATGATTCGTTCAGTGGTAATGGTCCAGACGTCAAGATAATTGTCGGTCCAGGCCGTGAAAGCGAAAACTAAAATTCCCAGATAAAAAGTAAAAAATAAAACGGTTAAAATCGGATAGCTGATGTCGCCAATGAGCAAATCCGGCCAGGCGTAATTAATGAAAGCGAAAATGCCCAGCGGAATCAAAGCCAAGAAGAGATAGAATAAAAATTTCAGCAAAAATACAAACCAATGCCGCCTTAAGTGCAGGACGATTTCTTCGCCGGCGTGCCGGTTGGGAATGGCGTTTTTCCGAATCATAAATTAAAACGGTTGATTTTGATATTGTCCCAAATCAATCAGCGGCTGTTGCCAGTCAATCGGCAAAAGATAGCTGAAAGAGGCGGACAAAAGTCCGCCGGCCACGATGATATAAGCCAAAACGATTAAAACATTGACCGCGCTTAAAAATCCGAATTTAAGCAGATGATAAACATTAAACAAGCCGTAGAGGATGAAAATCGCGACGGCGATGAGATGGGCGTAATAAATAATAGAGAGAGAAATGACCATTGGAAATTTTTCAACCCCGCTCCCCGTCATTCCAGCGCCGTGCCCTGCCGAAGCTTTACGCGAAGGAGGGAAAGCTGGAATCCAGGGTGCGATTGATTAACTTGGCAGAACAAAATATGGAGGAAAGACATTATACGTTTATATTTTAACTTAGCAAAAAATAATATTTCTTGAGTAATAATTAGTATTACGGACTCACGCTTGCAAATCCTGGATCCCAGCTTTCGCTGGGATGACGTAATAGGGTGTTTACGCATTACGAAATTATAATAGTTTATCCTGTAAATTTACCGGCGGTTCAAGGTTTAAATGCCGATAAGCCGATTCGGTGGCGACCCGGCCGCGCGCCGTGCGGTTGATAAAACCTAATTGCAATAAAAACGGTTCAATCACGTCTTCAATCGTGTCCATTTCTTCGGCGATGGCCGAGGCCAGCGCGTTTAAGCCGACCGGTCCGCCGGAAAATTTTTCCACGATGGTTTTCAAAACTTGCCGGTCCACGTTATCCAGTCCGCAACAATCAACATCCAGCATTTTTAACGCTTCATCGGCGGTCGTTTTATCTATTTTACCATTTTTTTTAACTTGCGCGAAATCGCGGACGCGCTTAAGCAGGCGGTTTGCGATTCTCGGCGTCTGACGGGAGCGCTTGGCGATTTCTTGGCCGGCTTCGCGGTCAATTTCAATATTTAAAATATGCGCCGCGCGGTCAATAATAGCTTCAATCTCTTCCGGCGAATAAAAATTCAGGCGATACACGTTGCCGAAGCGGTCGCGCAAAGGGGAGGATAAACCGCTCACCTTGGTCGTCGCGCCGATGAGCGTGAATTTCGGCAGATCCAGGCGCAGAGTCCGCGCCGAGGGGCCCTTGCCGATAATAATGTCCAAAACATAATCCTCCATCGCCGGATACAGCACTTCTTCCACGGCCTTGTTGAGCCGGTGGATTTCATCAATGAATAAAATATCGCCGTCGGAGAGGTTGGTGAGGATGGCCGCCAAATCGCCGGTGCGCTCAATCGCCGGACCGGAAGTGACTTTAATGCTATTGCCGATTTCATTGGCGATGATGTGGGCCAGCGTGGTTTTGCCCAGGCCCGGCGGGCCGAATAATAAAACATGCTCCAGGGCTTCGCCCCGAGCCCGGGCGGCTTCAATGAAGATTTTTAAATTTTCTTTAATGGCGTTTTGGCCGATGTATTCATCAATTTTTTGCGGGCGCAGAGTTGAATCCAAGACCCGGTCATCCGCTCCTTCTTCGGCCGAAGCGACGCGATTGTCATTTGATTTTTCCATGGCATCATATTATCATTTAGGTAGTAAAAAGGCAATCGGCGGTTTCGTTAACCGCTAACCGTTGACCGCTTACCGAAGAAGATTTTTTAAGCGGTTGGCCATCAATTTCAAACCATGAAAATAATTTACGGCGTGGCGGGCGATGGCTTCGGCCATTCCACCAGAAGCAAAGAAATTATCCGACACTTGATTGCCCAGGGCAATGAGGTTTTGGTTTTTACTTACGGCCAGGCCTTATTTTTTTTGGATGAAGAATTTGAAGTTTTTGAAGTGCCTGGATTTAAATTAAGCTTTAAGGAAAATCAGCTGGTTTATTGGCGGACGATTTTTAAAAATACCAAAAAACTTTTTGACCAATCAAAAAATTTGCGGAAAGTTTTTCATCGCGCCAAGGGATTCAAGCCAGATTTGGTTATTACCGATTTTGAACCGCTCGCCGCTTTCATCGCCAAACTTTTGCGCCTGCCCTTGATTTCCATTGACAATATGCATCAGCTTACTAATACCAAAGTTAAATTGCCGGGCGTGAGCCGCAATAGCTTGCTGACTAATAAATTGGTGATTAAGTCAATGGTTTGGGGCGCGGATTATTATTTTCTTTTGACTTTTTTTGATACGCCGGTTAAAAAAGCCAATACGCTTTTATTTTCACCGGTGATTAGGCGGGAAGTCCGGGCTTTGCAACCGGAAAAACAGGATTATATTTTGGTTTATCAAAATTCCAATTTCAAGCATTTGGTGGAATTGCTGAAAAAAATTAATTGCCGGTTCGTGGTGTTCGGTTTGAATAAAGATGGGCGGGAAGGCAATTTGGAATTTAAAAATTACAGTTCGCGCGAATGGTTGGAATATCTGAAGAATTGCCGGGCAATTATCGGCACCGCCGGCTTCAGTTTGATTTCCGAAGCGCTGTATTTGAAAAAGCCGTATTTCGCTTTGCCGATAAAACATCAGTTGGAGCAAGTGATGAACGCTTATTATTTGCAACAAGCGGGTTATGGCGATTTCGCTTATCGGCTCACCGCGTCAAAGTTTGATGAATTCATCGCCAATCTGCCGAAGTTTGAAAAGAATTTAAGTGAATATGAATATCACGGCAATCAGGCGCTGTTCAATAAATTGGATGAGACGATTAAAGAATTGGTTAAATAATTTTTAAACAAAAAAGCCCGGCCATAATAGAGAACGGCCGGGGTCGGTAAAGAGCCAAGGGGTATGGCCTTTATTTTTTTCTTGATGAATTTTATAAATTGGTATGCCCAAGGTGGGAGTCGAACCCACATGCCTTACGGCACAGCATTTTAAGTGCTGCGTGTATACCAATTCCACCACTTGGGCCCGTTGGTTGTTGGAGCGGCGGACCGGATTCGAACCGGCGACCTCTTCCTTGGCAAGGAAGCGTTCTACCAACTGAACTACCACCGCATATTTTATTTTGTAAGTTTACGGTCGCCGGAAACCGGCGTTCCAAGGCAGCGTCCAGTCCTGCGCCTGCTCGGACTGGCCGACGCTCACTTCGTTTCGCTCCTGCCTGTCCCGACTTATTGTCGGGACCCTCTTCCTTGGCAAGGAAGCGTTCTACCAACTGCTTGTCCTGCCGAAGCCTTGCCGTGCCATTCCGTAGCCTCCGGCGAAGGATGGGCGAAGGCGGAAACTACCACCGCGAATTACTTTCATATTATAACAAATATTTAAAAATTGTAAAGAATGGGCAAATAACGCGAAAAATTGACTTTTCGCTCAAAATAAGTTATTATTCGTAGGTTGATAAAAACATCAAAAATATAAATAGATAACAAAAAATATGGCTCAAAAAACTCAGACAAGCGGCGATTGGCGGGAAGAGGTTTTACCGAAAATCAAATCCGGCTGTACCGTTAAAGTCCATCAAAAAATTAAAGAAAAAAATACTAAAGGCGAGGAAAAAGAGAGAATCCAGATTTTTGAAGGCGTGGTCTTATCTCGCAAAGGAGGCAATCAAAAAATCGCCACCATTATCGTGCGGAAAGTTTCCGACGGCATTGGCGTGGAAAGAATTTTCCCTCTGCATTCTCCGGCCATCGCTAAAATTGAAATCAGCCGAGAAGCAAAAGTCCGCCGCGCTAAATTGTATTATTTAAGAAGCGGCAAAAAACAGCTCAAAGATAAAAAAGCTTAAAGCTTCCGCCCAGGTGGTGGAACTGGTATACACACTAGGTTGAGGGCCTAGGCCTATTTTGGCGTATGGGTTCAAATCCCATCCTGGGCACAAAATAACTATTAACAATTAACATTTAACAATTAACAGTTGTTTTATAATCAAAAAGTTAATAGTTAATTGTTAATCGTTAACTGTTACTTGCGGGCTCGTAGCTCAGTTGGTCAGAGCGCCTGCTTTGCAAGCAGGAAGTCAGCGGTTCGACTCCGCTCGAGTCCACCCGAGTCAAACTCGGTTTTGACCGATTAAAATTTAATTAAAAACCGAGTGCAGATGAGGGCAGGCAAGTTTGACTTGCCACCATCATTTTATGAAAATAAAAAAGCGACGTCTAACGTCGCCTTCCTATAAAAATAAAAAAATCTATGACTAAAAAATTGTCTCCTATTTTAACAATTTTAATTTTAGCTATTGTAACTGTTTCAGCTGTGGCAGCTATTTTTTACTTCGCTCAACAAGTTAGGATTTTTAATCCGCAGAAAGATTGGAAAATGTATAAGAATGAGAAATTAGGAGTTCAGTTTATTTATGAGCCAAGAGACGAAAGCACTGGGAAAAATAATATAGTAAAGTTAGAGGGAAACACCATAGAAATATGCATAGAAAAATGGGATTTTTGCCATTCTATCACGGTTTTTAATATAGGTAATAGTACGCCAGAAAATTATTTAAGAGAGAATTTTATGCAAGGAGTAAGCGAGAAATGTAGAATTCAAAATGAAATATTGGGAAATTGGGTTGGCGCTACTTATCCAAGCACATATAAAACTTTTTTTATTACCAGCTTTACTAATGGAAAAACCTTTGGTGATTTAGAGAATTGTGGAGAATACGGCAACCGAACGGGTCTTGGATATTTTTTATTTAATAGTCGTGTACCTAATAAATTATTATGGATATCTGCCGGAATGGAGACTATGTTCAGCAATCCACGTAAATTTTTTCAGTCAATAAAGATATTTTAAATAATTATAGTATTTAATCCCCATGCTATTAAAAATCATCATCGGTTTAATTGGCGCGGTTATCGGTTTTTATTTGGTTTGGAAGCCGCAATGGTTTCTCGGTTTGCTTGGCGAATTGCGGTGGGCGGAAAAAGTTTTCGGTCCGAATCGGGAAATGGCGGCCTATCAAGCGATCGGCGTTATCGTTGTTTTGGTTTCATTTTTAATCATGACCGGAATGATTCAGAACGTGATTTTGTGGATTTTCTCGCCGATCATCAGAAGCGGAATTTAACTTTGCGCGCTCCTCATTTCGCACGCTTAGCTTCCGCCTCCGCCCCTCGGGCTACGGCGGACGAGGCGAGGGTTTCAGCCGTTGATTTAAACGCAGATAATTTCTATCATCATATTTTTTAATTGGCACGCTTAGCTTCCGCCTCCGCCCCTCGGGCTACGGCGGACGAGGCGAGGGTTT